>PLNF01000022.1:79669-114406 GCA_003141715.1 Bacteroidales bacterium
AGAAAATTATGACCATCACCGGCTTCATTACCCATCGACCAGATTATGACGGAAGGGTGATTCTTGTCTCTCTCAACCATTCGTTGCATTCTGTCAAGATGTGCAGCTGCCCACTGGGATTTGTCTGCTAATGTCACATCTTTATCATACCCTATTCCATGAGATTCAATATCCGCCTCGTCAATCAGATAAAGCCCATATTTATCACATATCTCATACCAGAATTCCTGTTGTGGATAATGGCATGTTCTCATGGCATTGATGTTATTGCTTTTCATCGTCCTTATATCCTTCAATACTGTTGCCTCATCAATTACATGCCCTGTTATTTCATTATGTTCATGCATATTAACTCCTTTTAAACGGATTGCAACACCATTAACAAGAAGCTGTGAATTAACAATTTCCACCTTTCTGAATCCGATTTTTGTACTTACACTTTCATAGATATTTCCGTTTTTGTCTTTAAGGCTTATAACCAATGAATAGAGATTTGGCTTTTCTGCTGACCATCTTTTTACACCCTGAATGTTCTTCTTAAAATCTACAGATACCTTATCGCCTGACAGTTTGACATCTTTAGATTCTGTAAAAAGCATTTGTGTGCCTTCATAAAGAGATGCAGCAATGACAAAATCATTATCATTTACTTCAGCACTCTTTAAAGAGACATCAACTTTCAGAAGACCGTCAACATAATTCTTGTCAAGGTCGCCAACCGCAAAGAAGTCTTTTATATATGTCTTTGGTCGTGCATGAAGGAAAACCGTCCTCTGAATACCACTCAATCTCCAGAAGTCCTGATCTTCCAGATAACTGCCGTCGCTCCACCTGTAAACTTCCACGGCAAGTGAGTTTTTCCCTCCTTTAAGATATTTTGTAATATTAAATTCAGCAGGCATCTTGCTATCCTCGCTGTAACCAACAAGTTTCTCATTTACCCATACATAAAAGGCTGAACTGACAGCCCCGAAATGGAGAAATATTTCTTTATTTTTCCAGTCAGATGGCACTTTGAAATTCCTTTTGTATGATCCAACCGGATTCCAGTCATGAGGAATAGCCGGTGGAACTTTTTTATATGTATTAGACTTCGAATTGAATACATCCTCATATGTCCAGAATGGGTAAGTTATATTAGCATAAACCGGAACATCGTAACCCTTCATCTGCCAGTTTGAAGGCACCTCAATATCCTTCCAGTCGCGTGTATCATAATCATCCTTGAAGAACCAGAATGGGCGCTGATCTGGTGTTTTAACCCAATTGAATTTCCATAAGCCGTCAAGCGATCTGTAGTTTGGGGAGTTTGCTTTTATTGCTTCAAGAGCACTTTGTTCATCGGCAAAACTAATAAGAGATGCATGCGGATCCTCTCTGTTTATATTAAATACCTGCGGATTTTCCCAGTCGCGGGGCTCCTTTTCAGTGAAGGGAACTCCTTCATATTTGCTTAGTTTTTTACATGCAGAAAACGAAATGGCAATCATAAGGATATAAAATGATATTCTCTTCATGGCGTCTGAATTTTAACGGATATAAAGTTAATAAAAAATGTATTCGCACAATTGTCAAATCATTCTACCTGACAATGTCAGAAAAGCCCAATTTAATCATTCAATTCCAAGCTGTTTATTAACAATAGAGATATCGTTATGTGAATTAATGTTTGTGAAGGCTCTTCTGGTCTTTTCGGATCCTTCAATTTTCAAGTATCGCACATCTGCCTTTTTGAAAAACTCTCTGATAGAATAATCGTTAGTTCCCTTAAGAAGGTAATCTTCGAGAATTCTGAGAAGAGTTTTTTTATATATTCCATGAAGTGGTTCGATATAGTGATCAATCTGTGGAATAAGAACATCGCATTTATTATGCCATTAAATCGGTTACTGGCACCACCAGCCAGTATTACTCCTGAAACATTATGGACCATCAGAACAATCCTTTTATTACACCATTCTTATCAAAACTGTTATTAAATTCAATGGGAAAAATCAATTTTATTTGCACATCTACAGTTTTTTTTATAAATTGATAGGTTGACATTTATAGCCATTAACAAATGTAAAAAATTAATTCAGCTCTCAGACATATCTTCTAACTTACACATAATAACCTGACTATTATGGATAAAAAAATCACCGCACTTTATGCTGACTACAAGCAAGGACAGACAAATCGACGCGATTTTGTCAGAAAACTTGCTATAATTGCCGGCAGTTCGGCTGCTGCGATGGCTCTGCTTCCTGTTCTGGAAGACAATAGTTCAAAAGCTTCCAAAACTATTCAGGATAATCCTGAAATTATGTCTGAATTTATAAGATATCCGGGTGAAACAGGAGATATAAGGGCCTTTCTTTCACACCCGAAGCAAGGTAATAAATTTCCAGCTGTGATTGTAATTCATGAGATATGGGGACTGAATCCCCATATTCTGGAGGTTACAAAAAGGATAGCAAAAGAAGGTTTCCTGGCTTTGGCCCCGGATGCTCTCTCTCCACTGGGAAATACACCTGAAAATGATCAGGAAAAAGCCATGTCGATGATACGGGGATTGGACCAGGGACAAACGGTCAAAAACTTTGTGGCAGCCGTAAAATTTCTAAAGACTAATCCGCTTTCGACAGGGAAAGTGGGGTGCACGGGTTTCTGCTGGGGAGGAGGTATGACAAACCAGGTGGCAGTCAATTCACCTGATCTAGATGCTGCAGTTCCTTATTATGGCATGCAACCGGCTGCAGATGACGTAGCCAGAATAAAAGCCCCCCTGATGGCACATTATGGTGCAAATGATCCGCGTATTGATGATGGAATACCAGCTTTTGAAGAGGCATTGAAGAAATATAAAAAAGAATATCAGATATTTATTTATGAGGGAGCGGGCCATGCATTTAATAACGATTCCAATCCCGAACGGTATGATGAAAAGGCGGCCAAACTTGCCTGGTCAAGGACGATAGCTTTCTTTAAAGAAAAACTGAAATAAAATTCTCTTCTATTGCCTCCACGCCTCTGCCACTGCCTCAACAAATGGCCGGCAATGGTTGAAAAAATATTTGTACCCATTGCATAGATAGTTTAAGCCGGTCTCGCCATCTGGCGTTAAAATGAACCGGTTTTTCGGGCACTCCCCATTACACATTGACCTGACTTCACATTCAATACAATATCTCGGGAGCTTAACAGATTTAGCCCTTCCAAATACTTTCTGTCTTTCACTTTCAAGAAAGTATTTCAGTGAATGATCCATTATATTTCCTATCAGGTAGTCTTTATTTACATAATGATCGCAGGAATAAAAATCTCCATTATGCTCAACGACTGGTACACCACCACAGTTAATTTTGAAAATGCATAATGTATGTTCCTGATCAAATGCAGTCCGGGCAGCCTCCTCAAAGATCTGGATTTTTATTTCGCCTATATCATTTTCAATCCATGTGTCAAAGACTTCACTCAGAAAATATCCGAATTCTTCGGACGGAACTGAATCTCTGCTTACTCCTGTGGAGGAACCACTATCAGGTTCGACAAGGGGGAGAAAAGTAATATATTTAGCTCCCATCTGTTTGAAAAAGTCGTAGATAATAAGCGGATGATTAACATTTTCAGCATTTACAACACAAAGTATCTCGGGGATAACACCATGTTTCTTTAAAAGTTGATATCCTCTGTTAACCTGCTGCCATGTTTTACTTTTATCTTTTGCTCGACGGCAGGTATTATGAAACTCAGCCGGACCATCAATACTGATACCAATTATAAAACCTTCCTGAGCAATAAATCTGCACCACTCTTCATTAATAAGCGTTCCATTAGTCTGGATTCCATTCAGAATCGTCTTACCAGCAGGTTTGTGAGCAGATTGAAGTCTCAGAACCTTCCTGTAGAAGTCAATACTTGCCAATAAAGGTTCACCGCCATGCCATGAAAAATTTATAACATTTTCTGTCGATGCCTGAATGTGTTGTATAATATATTCTTCCAGTATATCGTCAGTCATAAGAAAGTGATCTGTATCCGGATACAGACTTTTCTTACCCAGATAATAACAATATCTGCAATTGAGATTACAGGTTGATCCGACAGGTTTGGCAAATATCTGAAACTCACGAGATACCGTTTTCATCATCTTCCCATTTTATGATATTCTCTGTGCCGCGATCCGGAAGATTCATTCTTATGCGCCATTCCATTGGAAAATAGTTATTCACCCTGTTACCTAGATTATTAGCGAATCCGAGGTTAATACCCTTATAGGTTACAATATTCCATCCCTTTGCCGCATTATGAAGCATGAAATTATCACGTCTCATGAATGAAAGTGCTTCGGAAAGATTAATTTCGTTTCCCGGAAAAGCATCCGTCTTTAACTGGTGTGAAATAGCAAGTTCATGCGAAGGCAGATAATTATTGTTTTTAATTACAAATACTTTTGTCCCGGGTTTTACAATCTTCAGGTTCCTGTAAAGATGCAGGTAATCATCCATAGCACATGGAACAGCGAAAAGTTCTTCGCCCCATTTGAAAATTCTGTCTTTTGAAAAATGAGTCCATTGATTTACAACTTCAAGATCATTTTTATCTGGCTGAAGTTCAGTTTTCCTCTGGCTTTTTACTTTGGTCTTTTCCTGCTGACTGGTTTTCCTGATAGCTGAGATAAAGAATCCCTCACCCCTTATCTTATCGGGATAAAAGCCGTATCCAAAAATACCTTCGAAGTCGATTTCGCTTATTCCCTTAAAAGCTGAAACATCCAGCTGGATACATTCTGCCTCTTTTTTCCCTATGAACCATTTTATGTTTTCTTCATTTTCTCCGGGATTAAAAGTGCAGGAACTATAAACCAGTATCCCGTTTTCCTTCAAAGCAGGCCAGACATCCATCAATATCCTCTTCTGTCTTTCGGAGCAATGAAATGTATTCCCGACAGACCATTCCCTGACAGCAGTTTCGACCCTGAACATGCCTTCCCCAGAGCAGGGAGCGTCTACAATAATAATATCAAAAAATCCTGATAATCTTCCGAATGTAGCTGGATCGTTCTGTGTTACCAGGGTATTTCCCGAACCCCATTTTGTAATAGTTTCAGCGAGAATTGAAGCTCTTGACCTGATTGCATCATTAGCAACCAATAGATTATCCGGACCAATAATATCAGAAAGATGAGTACTTTTCCCTCCCGGAGCCGCACACAGATCTAGTACCCGGAAATTTTCGGACAAGACAGAAGTTTGCCTGATTACCTGTTCAAGGAACATACTTGAGGCTTCCTGTGGGTAGTAACACCCGGAATGAAAAAGCGGATCAAGAGTGTAAGATGGTCTGTTTTCCAGATAATATCCATTGCTGCACCATGGAACAGGTTCAGAGTTTAATGGTCTTTTGTTCCACTTTGAATGATTAATTCTTATACTTACCGGAGATGGCTCTTCCAGAGCCTTCAGGAGAGCTTCAGAAGCAATATACTTTTGAGAATGAATTCTTTTTACAAATTCTTCAGGAATCATTATCAAAATATTAAAACCATTACTTTTTTTTGTTGTGTTTTTTCCATAAAAAGAAAACAGGAATACCAAGAATCACAATTCCCAAGCCGGGGAATGTATAATCTGGTTTATAAATTAAAAGAATTATCATTATTGTTACCGTAGTTAAAATATAAATTGATGGTATAACCGGGTAACCAAATGCTTTATAAGGTCGTGGAATGTCAGGTCGTTTTACCCTTAGTATAAATATTGCAAGGATAGTTAATGTGAAGAAGATTAAAACAGCAAAGATCACATAATCAAGAAGATTTCCATATGTACCTGACAAACAAAGAAGTACGGACCAGATTCCCTGAACGACAATTGCAAAACCAGGGACACCTTTTTTGTTTAATTCTCCTGTTTTTCTGAAAAAGAGACCATCTTTTGCCATAGCATAATAAACACGCGGAGCAGCCATTATAAGTCCATGGTTGCATCCAAAAGTACTTATCATAATAAATATGGCCATAATAACAGCAGCGTAATCTCCAAATACAACACTCATTGCAGATGTTGCAACCCTGTCGTCTGTTGCATACTGGATACCGCGGCTAAGCACATCGGCACCATTGGGAGATCCTGCCAATGGCAGAATTTTAATGTAGATAATATTTGTAAGAATGTACATTATTGAAACTATCAAAGCCCCGAAAAAGAGGCTTAAAGGAACATTCCGTTTCGGATTTACTACCTCACCCGAAAGATAGGTAACACTATACCATGCATCTGATGAGAATAATGAGCCTACCAATGCTGTTCCTATGGCAGTAATAAGAGAAAAACCGACAAGAGGGATCACCTGGTTACCCGGGCCCACCTTACTTGCCTGCCAGAAGACTTCTTTATTTATTTCCCATGAATTTATATTTTTTGTAGCAAGAAAACCTATGGCAACAAATCCTAAAAGGGCAATAACCTTTGTTGATGAGAAGAAGTTCTGAACTGTCTTTCCGGTTACTATTCCCCTGGTATTGAGCCACGTCAGGAATGATATCATACCTATGGCAACTATCATTGTGCTTTTGATCTTCAGAGGACCTGCCCGGAAAAGGATATTCTTTTCGGAAACCCAGGGAAACAGAACACCGGAAAATTTTGCAAATGCCACAGCCACGGCAGCAATAGTTCCGCACTCAATAACAAGGAAAGTGGTCCAACCAAACAAAAATCCGATCAGAGGATGATAAGCTTCCTTCAGGTAAACATATTGGCCGCCTACATGTGGCATCATTGAGGCTAGTTCGCCATAGCTGATGGCCCCGATCAGAGTCATTATGCCTGTGATGAGCCAGACCACCAGCAACCAGCCCGGAGATCCCACATTCCGAGCAATATCTGCACTGACTATGAAGATTCCTGAGCCAATCATTGCACCGGCAACAATTGATATTCCATCGAAAAGATTTACACGTTTCTGAAGGAGATGGTTTTCTTCCTGCATCATATCAGTTTAAATCAACAAATTTAACTATTCAAATGAGACAGACGAAAATTGAAATATTAATTTTGAGAAGGGGAAAGAAGTAGTAAATTTGATTTTGCGAAACTTCATAATCATACTAAAAAACTAAATCTATGAAAAAGATTATTTCATTAATCTCTATCTTCTTCCTCTTTTTAAGTGTAAACGCACAAAAATATGACCAGCTAGCCAAAACTCCTCCTATGGGATGGAACAGCTGGAACAAGTTCGGATGCAATGTAAGCGAAACTCTTATAATGGGGGTGGCAGATGCAATTAGCAGTAACGGGATGAAAGATGCCGGCTACGAATATGTTGTAATTGACGATTGCTGGCAGGTAGCAAGAGACGAAAACGGCGAAATAGTTGTTGATAAGGACAGGTTCCCTCACGGCATGAAGTTTCTTGCTGATTATGTACACTCAAAAGGTTTAAAATTCGGAATTTATTCCTGTGCCGGAACGTTAACATGCGAGGGTCGTCCGGCAGGGCGTGGTCACGAATTCCAGGATGCCCGCACTTATGCCCGATGGGGTGTCGATTATCTTAAATACGATTGGTGTAATACTGGTTCACAGGATGCAAAATCCTCATATTCAACGATGCGTGATGGTCTTTTTGCAGCTCACAGACCTATTGTATTCAGTATATGCGAATGGGGATCAAACAAGCCGTGGGAATGGGCAGGAACCGTTGGTAATTTATGGAGGACAACCGGGGATATCTCTGATTCATGGAATAGTATGATCAATATTTTCTCTCAGCAAAAGGACCTTGCCAGGTACGCAGGCCCTGGTCATTGGAATGATCCTGATATGCTGGAAGTAGGTAATGGAGGTATGACAACCGAAGAGTATAAAACCCATTTTTTGTTATGGTGTATGCTTGCTGCTCCTCTTCTTGCCGGGAATGACTTACAAAATATGTCACCTGAAACCAGGACAATTCTTACAAATAAGGAAATCATTGCTGTCGATCAGGATACTCTGGGGAAACAAGCCATTTGCTGGAGGGATGCTGGAAACTATCAGATCTGGATAAAAAGACTTGCCAATAACGAAAAAGCAGTTTGTCTACTCAACGGCAGCGATGAGAAAAAGACTGTTCTTGTGGACTTCTCTCTTCTTGCAAAAGCAATGTCAGAAAGATCACAATTTAAACTCGAAAATTTCAAGGTCAGAGATTTATGGGAACACAAAGATCTTGATTTGAAAGAAGCATCAATGTATATTGATATCCTTCCGCATTCGGTGAAGGTGTACAGGTTTATTAAGAAATAAAGTATGATCCTTTCTGTTGCATGTAGGGAAAAGTCGCGACTGTTCCCTACATTTAGAATTTGTCCCGCAAAGCGGGAGAGTTACACAGAGAAAATCTAAAATCAGTTTGCGAACTGAACCTCTTTCCCTGTTAATCTGATCCTTCCGGTCAGCACCTGTGTAAACTGGGGATCCAGATAACCTTTGAAACCAGGTTGCTTGCCTCCTACCGAGATGGTAAAGTACCCCGGCTCAATTACCCGTTTTGCCTTATTATTGATCATCGAAAATTGACGTGGTTCAAGTTTGATCTCGACGATTTTACTTTCACCTGGTTTAAGCGAAATCCTTGTAAATCCTTCCAGCTGGCAGATTGGTCGGGGTGTTGATGCTTTTTCATCTGTTAGGTAGAGCTCAACCACTTCATCTCCTTCAACTTTTCCGGTATTTGTCACTGTAACTTTAACAATGACTTTTTCTCCCGCAACAACTTTTTCAGGAACAGATAAATCGCTGTATTTGAAAGTTGTATAGCTAAGCCCGTAACCGAATGGATACAATGGTTCCTGAGTAAAAAACCTGTATGTCTTCCCGGTCATATCGTAATTCTCGAAAGCAGGTATCTGATCAATTGATTTATAATATGTTACAGGAAGTCTTCCGGCAGGATTATAATCACCAAACAAAACGTCGGCAACTGCATTACCACCCTGCTGGCCACCGTACCCGGCAAGCAAAATTGAGGCAGCTTTCTCCTGAGCTTTATTAACCGATAAAGCACCGCCATTTGTCAATACTACGATGACAGGCTTCCCGGTTGCTATAATGGCATCGAGAAGCTTTTCCTGCACGGCCGGAAGATTCAGATTTGTACGATCACCTCCGCTGAAACCTTCGATTTTAATAGGCATTTCTTCCCCTTCAAGTCGCTGCGACAGACCAAGAACCAGTACAACAGCATCAGCCTCTTTTGCAGCGCTTATAGCTTTATCTGTAATATCAGGACGAGGAGGTGTCCATAATAGCCCAATAGTAGCATTCCCGGAATAGTTCTTATAGAAAACTTCTATTTTGTACTTTTTACCTGCCTGAAGTTCAGCCGGAGTTTCAATATGTACAGGTTCATGCTCATTCAAAGAAGAAATTATCTTCTTACCGTCAAGCCATACTTCATAACCTGATGTACCCCATGTTCCCAGTGCGTATGTTCCTGTAACAGGTGGCACAAGATATGATGTCCATTTTATTCCAAAATTATTATCCGGTATATCATATCTTGGAGACAGATTTTCCCAATAGAAATTAATATTGTCATCAACTCTTGTGAAAACAGGCTTCCCGTTCATCTCCCTGTTATTAAAATACTCTCCATAAGCACCCTGATGTCCGTCAGGCGTCTGAAGATATCTCGAAGGAATGGGAGATAAATTATGGACCCCTTCTGCAAGATCACTACCTTCGGCATAAATTATTCTTGTATCGGGATTAAGTTTATTTTGAATGCCTTTAAGAATAGTGACAGGATCTTTAGGTGTACCATTATAATTTCCTATAAGCGATTCAAAGTTGTCTGCATTGGGGCCAATTACGGCAATAGTTTTAATATCTTTTGGCAGCGGAAGGATATTTTTATCATTCTTCAGGAGAACAATAGATTTCTGTGCAGCCCAGCGTGAAAGTGTGTTATTATAATCAGAGCAGTTTACAAAGAACGGTATTTGTGCATACGGGACCATCTCTTCGGGATCAAACATTCCAAGTTTGAACCTTGCCGTAAAGATCCTCTTTACTGCAATATTGATATCGTCCTCTTTAAGCAGCCCTCGCTTTACAGCTTCAGCCAGGTTTTTATAATCAGAACCGCATTCAAGATCTGTCCCGGCTTTTAAGGCATCTGCGGCGGCCTCAGTAGCATCCTTTGCGAAATGAGAAGCCTTATAGAAATCAGAAATTGCCCAACAGTCGGAAACAATATAGCCCTTGAAACCCCACTCATTACGCAGGATTCCATACAGGACAGGGTTGGCACAGCATGGATAATCTCTGAACATGTTATAAGCGCCCATTACGGAGTAGGCACCCGCATCTACCACAAGCGTTCTGAATGCCGGAAGGTATGTCTCCCTGAGGTCAACTTCGCTTACCTTGGCGTTAAATGAATGTCGCAATGGTTCAGGACCTGAATGAACTGCATAATGCTTGGCTGTAGCAACTGTTTTGAGATATTTGGGATCATCGCCCTGCATTCCTTTTACAAACTCATAACCCATCCTTCCTGTAAAGTACGGATCCTCTCCATATGTTTCATGCCCTCTTCCCCATCGGGGGTCGCGGAATATGTTAATATTCGGCGACCAGAATGTCAGTCCCTGGTAGATGCCCGTTTTACCTCTTCTCTGGGCTTCATTATATTTTGCCCTGGCTTCGTCTGATATTGCATTTGCCACATTGAATAAAAGTCCTTCATCCCATGAGTTTGCTATGGTAATTGATTGGGGGAATACGGTCGCGTAGCCTGCTCTTGCTACGCCGTGCAGTGCTTCATTCCACCATGTGTAAGCGGGAATACCCAGACGGGGAATTGCCGGTGCAGTATAAACCAGCTGATCGACCTTTTCCTGAAGTGTCATCCTTGAAACAAGATCATTGACCCTTTCTTCAAGAGGAAGTGAAGGATTCCGGAAAGGGAATTGGGATGGGCTCTGCTGTGCCCTTAATATAATTGTAGTTGCAGACAAGAATAAAAACAATACAAGTGAAAATACCTTTTTCATAAGTAGAAATTTAAATTTGTTTCTAGGGTTTAAATATGAATTAAACCTTAGGCAATGTCCATGGTTCTCTATAACTAGGAATAAGAAAATTGTTGGCTTCTGTGTCATTTGTAAATTTTGTTCCATCCCAGATGAGCTTTTTCCCAGTCCGGTAAGCAATGTTACCAAGTGCAGAGAATTTTGCGATATGTGCACCAATCTCCACACTGGCATTGGTATTAGGATTACGCTTATTCATACATTCCAGGAAATTTGTCACGTGCTTATTCAGCCCTTTCCCGGTTCCTTTTGCAAGGGGCACCGCTTCCATCCTCAATTTCCCGTTAACATCTTCAGGAATTACTTCCCAACCATCGCGATCCACTACCAGAGTTCCGTTTTCACCGACAAAACCCAGCCCGTGGTTACGGCCATAAGCACCATCATTAATTCCAATAGCATGGTCCCACATAACATTAAATCCGTCGAATTCATAAATAGTTTGTAAACTATCAGGGGTCTCGCACGCATCGGTCGGATAACCATATTTTCCGCCCATAGCCATTACCGATTTCGGGGTAGTGACATTCATACCAAACAAAGCGTAATCAAGAAGATGAACGCCCCAGTCTGTCATCAAACCACCGGCATAATCCCAGAACCACCTGAATGTGAAATGGAAACGGTTCCTGTTGAAAGGGCGTTTGGCTGCCGGCCCCAGCCACATATCATAATCGACTCCCTGAGGAACTGGCTCATCGGGCAGAACCGGAATTGACGGGCACCAGCCCTGGTATGAAAATACTCTTACAAGTCTTATTTTTCCGAGCTTGCCTGACTGTATAAAATTAACAGCATCCTGCCAGTGGGGATCGCTTCTTTGCCACTGACCAACCTGTACAACAGTTTTGTTTCGTTTGGCAGCGTTCACCATCAGATTACATTCTTCAATAGTTCTTCCCAGCGGCTTTTCACAATATACATCTTTCCCGGCATCACATGCAGCAATCATCTGCAGGCAATGCCAGTGGTCGGGTGTTCCTACGATAACTACATTGATATCTTTGTTGTCAATCAGCTTTCGCCAGTCTTTATACAGATTTGCAGGTTTCTTACCCCTCATCTTTTCAACATCAGCAGCCCGGTGGTTAAGCACACTTTCGTCGATGTCGCACAAAGCAAGACATTCTACCTGTGGATGATCAAGAAATGCAGTCAGGTCAGCAAAGCCCATACCGTTGCATCCGATAAGACCGACATTGATCCTGTCGGACGGTGCACAACCAGTTAAAGCACTGGATAATGATGGGACAAGGCCAAGAGCTGCAGTTGTAATTGCTGTATTTCTTATAAAAACTCGTCGTGTTGTCATATTGTAAAATTATTTATTCCAAAATCTATTTTACTGAAAATCTGTAAATGGTTACTGAAGCAAAGGTTTCGCCAGGATTAAGAACTGTAGTCGGAAAACCAGGATGATTCGGGCTATCGGGATAATGACCTGATTCGAGACATAAACCCGATCTGAACTTGAACACTTTACCCCCATGACCGGTTTTTGTCCCATCCAGGAAGTTGCCCGTGTAGAGCTGCATTCCCGGCTGATCGGTAATCACTTCAAGCATACGGCCACTGACAGGCTCATATACAACAACATCAACCTCTTCTTTATTATCCAGGACATAATTATGATCATAACCTCGGCCAAGTATGAGCTGGTCATACTTATCACCTATTCTTTCTCCAATTGCATGAGGTGTGGTGAAATCAAAGGGTGTTCCGGCAACAGGACGAATCTCTCCTGTAGGGATCATAACAGAATCGACAGGAGTGAAAGCTGAAGCCTTGAGTGTCAGCACATGATCAAGGATATCCCCGTTTCCTGCCCCGTGAAGATTGAAATACGCGTGGTTAGTAACATTCACTACGGTTTTCTTGTCAGTGGTACATTTGTATGCCATAACAATCTCATTGTTGTCTGTCCATGTATATACAACCTCAGCCTTTACAGTACCGGGGAAGCCTTCCTCCATATCGGGACTAACATAGGTAAATTTAACAGCAGGAACTTTACTATTCTTAATTATTTCTGAGTTCCAGACAACACTGTGCCATCCGAGAGGGCCCCCATGAAGTGTGTTTGGTCCATTATTAATAGGAGTATTATATTCTACACCATCGAGTGCGAATTTTCCTTTTGCAATCCGATTGGCATATCTTCCGACAACTGAACCGAAAGACATATCACCTTTAAGTGTTTCATCAAAAGTGTCATACCCGAAGGTAATATTATCCTTTTTCCCATTCTTATCCGGAACCTCAATCCAGTTTATCTTTGCTCCGAAATTAGTAAGTCTTATGACATTACCTGCTTTATTTGTAAGAGTAAACAGATAAACCTCTTTCCCATTGTGTGTACCGAAGACATCCTTTTTAACCATCTCATTATTTTTTACTGACTGGTTGCAGGATGTGAATATTACTGAAACCAGTGTTAGTGATAAAAACAGAATTTTTTTCATTATTTATATAGATTAATTTTTGCTAAAATTAATAAAGTTTTCTCACCACTTTCCCTGTCTGTTAAAATAAAATAGGTCTTATTGAAAGCAATCAATTGTAACATATTCCCTTTGTGTTCCATTGAGTTTTACTTCGTGACCCTTTGTGGTTAAATGGAGCTAGGTAAAATCATTTATTGTACAAAGCTTCAAGGGCACCTGCAAGATAAGCAGCCGGTGCATTCCAGTTAATTGCTATCTCATTCGAGGCATAGGAGCACACAGAGTCAGTATATGATTCATCAGGAATTTTGGATGGGTATGTTTTGCATCCATCCTGCTGCCCGGGATTTGGCCCTCCGACTATTAAACCCGGAATAGGATCGGCAATACCGTCCGCTTCTGATAAGCGATGATGAGGAAACATTGGTGTCTTGTGGCCATATCCTGTTACAAATGAATAACCTGTGGCATTACGACCTAAGACATAATCAAGATTTGTAAGTGCCCAATCCAGATATTTCCTGTTTTTTGAAAGCTTGTACGCCTGAATCAACAGAATCCCCTGGTTAGTTGCAACTGAATTGCTTCCCCAGATAAAATCTCCGGCTGATTTATCTATTACTGTCATATAGGCACGGTCAGCAATTCCTTCTGTCATCTTATCAGCAGTCGTAATAATTCTCTCTTTCAGCACAGGGAAATCCCTCTTTGCTGAATTTGTCAGTTTCTTTTCGAACCTGGCAAGGGTATAGTATCCAAGAAGTCTCACATTATCCCATGATGGTAACGGCATAAGTGTATCAGGGAACATCGGATATGCATTATAATAGCTCTCTTTTCCGGTACTTATATACAATTCTGAAGCTGCCCAGATAAACTCATCGCTGAAATCAGAGTCCCCATAACCGCCCGTATTTATTACCGGTTTGAACTCTTTATTCATAAGATTTTGATCATAAGCCATTTTTGGGTTTTTCACTGCCCAGTCCCAGGCTTTCTCAGCAGATTTCATGCAGGAATCCGACAATCCGGGAAATACTTTTTCGAACTTAGGGAAAATACGTCCTGCCTGTGCCATTACAGCAGCGAAGTCGAGTGTAGCAGCAGTTCCTTTTGGAACAACATAACGCGGAGTTACTGCGACGGATGGCATAACAAATCCGTCGAAATTGGCATTCGTTATTTTATTGTACACACCTCCGTCACACAGGTCCTGCATGGTAAGCATCCATCTAAGGTTCCAGACAATCTCATTAAGCAGATCCGGAGCTCCGTTGCCACTTTCAGGAATATTTATTCTGAGTGTATCAAAAAAGGCAGGGAAATCTTCATACAAAGAAAGTAACGTGCCCATTGTAATGCCACTGTTCACAATGTACTTATTATAGTCACCCGCATCGTACCATCCCCTTGGACAGGAGATAATTGTTCCTGCAGGACGGTTTGGGGAGGCAGCTGCAGGATGAACAATGACCTGAGTATCTGGGTGACCTGCCGCACGACTCCATTTGCCGGCAAATTCAGGCAGAAGCGGAGTGGACATCCTTTGAAAATAAAAACCTTTAATAAGCGCTTTTGTCAGGTTGCTGAAAACATCAGGTTCAATTTCGAAGGTATAGGAATCCCCAAGTCCTGGTAAATTCAATTCATATACACCCGGTTTTTTAACTGCTGAAAAATCAGCAATCCGGGTAACTTTAGGAGAGAACTCCGATTTGTGAGGAGCGCTCAGTTTGGACTTGAATACAACCTCTCCCGATGTTACTGACTTAATAAGAAAATCGCTGGAGTTATCATCAGTAATAACAGCGACTTTAGGAGCCTCAGGATAGAATCCGATCTGGTTAAACCGGATTTTGGATGCAGCGTCCTGCGCCGTCAAGAATGGCACAATGGAAGCGTACGCTAGAATAATTAAAATTAATTTTCTCATAATCAATAAAGTTATTCCTTTTGTATCTGACTAATTCAAATTATAAAACACTTATATAACATTCTGCCTTTCAATTATTTCCAGGCACATCCTGGAGTCATGATATGGACATTTCCAGAATCCTGCCTTATCCTCTTTAATATTAGGCTGCAGATTTTTATCAACGCTCCAATACCATTCCCCGTTTTGTTTGTCAACCAGATGACAAGATATAAATTTCCAGGCTGCCTGACTAAGATTCAGGTATTCTTCTTTCCCCGATAAGGTATAGGCGTTCAGAAAACCAACGACGGTTTCAGCCTGTACCCACCAGTGTCTGTCAGAATCAATATGTCCCGACTTGAAAAATTTTTCATAAATCATACTCCCATCGGCCATTATCCCCTCTTTTGATGCTCCGGCGATCCTGAGACATATCTTTTTCACTTTATTGATTATAGTTTCGTCACCAAGTACCAGGGCAGCTTCGTAAATCAGCCACGACGATTCAATATTATGTCCATACGAAACAAGGTCAGTTTTATCGTTCCATTCTTCATCAAAGAACATGTTGAGATTAAATGTCTTGCTATTAACGATTTTATCGGTAAAAACATTGATCAGTCTTTGCAGTTGTTTCTTCAGCAGATCATCTTTCCAGATTCTGTAAAGATTTGTATAAGCTTCCAGAACATGAAGATGAGTATTCATGGTCTTTTTTTCATTTGCATCTTTTGCACTAAGACGAAGATCGTCAAGGACTCCCCATTCTCTGGAGAAGGCTTCAAAATATCCATCAAGCTTAATGTCATAACTGTGCTTCTCAATCAACCTGAATAGTTCGATTGCTATCCCGAGGCAAGTCGTGTCATTTGTAATCCGGTAATATTCTGTCAGTCCATAAATTGCAAATGCCTGGGCATATATCTGTTTTTTGCCGTCTTTCATCTCTCCTTTATGGTTTAGAAGCCAGAATACTCCACCGTATTCCTTATCAAAGAAATGATTAAGGAGATAATCTTTTGATCTTTCAGCTGTTTTAAGATAACCGGGGTTCTTTAGAATTCTGAAAGCCGAAGAAAAAGACCAGAGAATCCTGGCGTTTAATACACATCCTTTGTCAGCATCATTGTAAACGTGACCTGAACCATCTATCCTTCCGTAGAATCCACCATCTCTGGAATCT
This sequence comes from Bacteroidales bacterium, assembly GCA_003141715.1. GTDB lineage: Bacteria > Bacteroidota > Bacteroidia > Bacteroidales > VadinHA17 > LD21. Next base: position 96,280 of record PLNF01000022.1, read on the forward strand.
GTCATTTTTGTTATCCAGAATGGCAGAATATTAGTTATCAGTTCTTCTTTAACTTCTGATTTAAGTATTTCCAGTTTGCTTTTTGACATATAGTTATTTTTAATTTGCCCCCCACCGCCCCTAAAGGTGGGCCAATACTCAGTATTCAAGTGTATATCTCTGAATAACTGCGAATTAGTCCCCCTTCAGGGGGAAGGCCGCCTAGCGGCCAGGGGGCACTTTATTCTTTTTTACTTGTTTCTCTTCTTACAGCCAGTTCTGCACTTATAGTCACCATCTTCTTCTCACTAAGCGGATAAATAAACATGAAGAATGCTCCTAATAAAGTCCCAATTGCCGGGAAGAAACTCAGCATCATTTTTATGCCTGTCTGAGCTTCAGCTGTTTGAACAACATTTGCCTTGAATCCATAATATCCAAGCAACCAGCCTGCCAGTGCACCTCCAATTGTCCATCCGAATTTCTGCGACATAGAGGATGCCGAGAAGACAAGACCTGTAGCGCGTCGTCCGGTTTTCCATTCCGAATAGTCGGCTGCATCAGCATACATCGACCAGACCAGGGGAAAGATAATGCCCGCACTCATACTGATTAAAAACTGAAATAAAAATATGAGGCTGACGCTGTTTCTGTCGAGCCAGTAAAAGCCAATACTGAACACAGCTGCAAAAAGCATTGCATATAAGAAAGTATATTTCTTACCAATCCTGTCTGAAACAGGCTTAGCAAGAATTACTCCGACAATATTCGCAGCCTGTCCCAGAACAAAATAAAGACTGCTGAAAGTAATTGTAAGATTGATAGCTTTTATTGAAAAGGCGCTTTGTCCCTGTATATAGTATTTGAAATAATAGATGGCAGCTCCGTCGCGTATAGAGTTAAAGAATATTGCTGCGATACCCGCACCAAGCAGAATGAACCAGGGAGAATTATGCAGTAGGTCGTTAAGGTCTTTTTTCAGCGAAGTCTTTACTGTTACGGGTTTAATGCGTTCGCGGGTCCACGAAAAAGTGAACATGAAGAAAGTTATTGCAATAATTGCAAATACCACTGCTGCCAGCTGCCATCCGAGCTGAAGGTTAATCCTTCCTTTTCCCAGTTTACTGAAGATATCAACCAAAGGCTCAGCGAGTGCAAGCACAAGCAGACTTCCTCCAAATGCAAAAATAAATCTGAAAGTAGCCAGGCTGGTCCTCTCTTTTCCATCGGCAGTCATAACTCCCATGAGTGAAGCGTAAGGCACATTGATCATGGAATACACCATCATCATAAGGGAATATGTAATGAATGCATAGATCACCTTTCCTGATTGTGCAAATGAAGGGGTTGTGAATGTAAGCACTCCAATAATTCCAAACGGTAAGGCAACCCATAGCAGGTATGGCCTGAACTTCCCCCAGCGGGTTTCGGTACGGTCGCCAAGGATCCCGACAAACGGATCGAAAGCGGCATCCCAAATCCTCGTGACAAGGAACATGGTTCCGACAAGAGTTGCAGAAATCCCGAAAACATCGGTATAAAAAAACATCAAATACATTGAGAAGAGTTTCCAGAACATGGAACTAGCGGCATCACCAAACCCATATCCGATCTTTTCTTTCAGTTTCAGCTTTTCTGAGATCATAGAGATAGTTATAAAGTGTGGAAAAATAATTATTTCTTCTTCATCAACTTAAGGTTTTTGTAGATCAGTTTTTTCAGTGTTTCAACTGAAGCAGCTGACCGTAAACCATCTGCAGGCGTATGCATGCAATAATCGACGAGTTTATCAATGGTCGATACAGCAACATGCATCCTTGTATCTGATGAAGCATAATAAATAAAAACGGATCCGTCATCATCGATAATCCAGCCGTTTGTAAATAATACATTCGAAACATCCCCCACTCTTTCTTCCCCTTCAGGAGCCATGAAAAAACCGGCAGGTTCTGCTATAAGCTTTGAAGGATCCTTTAAATCAGTCATATAGAGATAAAGAACGTATCTCAGACCGGCGGCGCAACCTCTTACGCCATGAGCCAGATGCAACCATCCTTCAGCCGTTTTTACCGGATGGGGCCCCTCCCCGTTTTTCTGTTCCTTAATTGTATGATAATAGCGGAAGTTAATAATTTTCTCTTCTATTATCTCAGCATGTTTAATATCATCTATTAGTGCCCAGCCTATACCACCTCCTGATCCGGCGTCTATAAATCCATCCTGAGGACGGGTATAAAGCGCATACTTACCGTTAACAAATTCAGGATGAAGCACAACATTTCGCTGCTGACTCCTCGTCTTGAGATCGGGAAGCCTTTCCCAGATTTTTAGATCGTGTGTTCGCGCGATACCTGCAGCAGCTACAGCGGAAGATAAATCACCTGCAGGAGCTGAAGGGTCTTTCCTTTCAGAACAAAAGATCCCATAGATCCATCCGTCTTCATGTCTGGTAAGGCGCATGTCATAAACATTCGTGTCAGGATTTTCTGTTTCAGGTATAGTAACCGGGTAGTCCCAGAACCGGAAATTATCAACTCCGTTGGGACTTTCTGCGATCGCAAAAAAAGATTTTCTGTCATTGCCTTCGACACGGACAGCGAGTATATATTTCCCGTCAAATTTCATGGCGCCGGCATTAAAAGCCGCATGTATGCCAAAGCGTTCCATCAGATGAGGATTTGTCCCCGAATTAAGATCATACCTCCAGAATAAAGGTGCATGATCTCCGGTAAGTACCGGATATTTATACCTGTAGAAGATGCCATTACCCGGTTCAATTCTCACATTTTTCCGTGATAAAAATTTCAGGTGTTCTTCAGTAAGAACATTTAATCTTGATTTGAAATCAGTCTTCATGATAAACTTAATTTATTGTCGGTAACCTTATCTCTTTCTATTTCATTTCATTGATTCCAGGTTCTGTGGCAACACCTGATTTCTGAAATCCTTCTGATTTTATAGGTTTTTTGACAGTTCCCGGATAATTGTCATCTCCATGGATTCCGTCAATATAATAACCGGTTTCGGTATTAGTTGGAAACCAGACCATCATCTGTCCTGCACCGCGATTATTCCAGAGTGCATATGGAATTAATTTAACAGGTTCTTCGCCAAGCATTTCGACTTTGCCGTCAAGGGTTTTCTTTGTCTCAAAACCCGAGGTTTTAATTACCTGTATTCCATTAAGAAGAGAAGGTTCAAATTCTGTTGTGACAGCAGCATCTTTTTTAACAACCAGGTCAAGCACATTTCCGGAATTGTTATCGGGCCATTCAGCACAGAAAATGACAGGACCTCTCTGAAAAGCGATTTTATCTCTGTCTTCTATTACTCTTTCATCAGCAATAACTTTACGGACCGGCATTGGAAAATCAATTTCAACTTTATCTCCTGATTTCCATTTCCTGGAAACTAAAGCATATCCGTCTTCAATTTTAATCTCAGTATCTTTCCCATTTATCATTAGCGTAACAGGTTCAGTATCCTGATCAGTAAACTTATAGAGCCCTCCTGGCATAGCCTCATTTTGAGCCCATCCCGGAATCCTGATTTTCAGAATGAATTTCCCGTTTTTCTCCGGATTAACAGTTATTTTAACCTTCCCATCCCATGGGAAATTTGCTTTTTGAGAGATACTGACCTTTCGTTTACCAAGGGTGATATTTGCATCATTGGAGATGAAGAGATTAACATAGAGTTCTTTATCTGTTACGGCATAAACATACCCTGGAATTGCAGGGACAAACCTGGCAACATTCGAAGGACAACATGCACAGCCGAACCATGCCTGACGCAGATGCTGACCATTAGATTCAAGAGGGTTGGGATAGAAAAACCTGTCGGCTGATAAAGATACCCCGGAAAGCATGGAGTTATAGAGTGTTTTTTCAAGTATGTCTATATACTTCGACTGCCCATGTAAAAGAAAAAGTCTGTGATTGAAGAAGATATCCCCGATTGAAGCGCAGGTTTCGCAATAAGCTGACATATTTGGTAAAACAAAAGGATCCGCAAAGCCTTCATTTCCACCGCTGGCACCTATCCCTCCAGTCAGATACATTTTCCCGTAAACCAGGTCTCCCCATATTTTAGTAATCGCATTCAGATAAGCAGCATCGTTCTCAATAGCAGCAATATCTGCCATCCCGGAATACATATAGGTCGCTCTGACAGAATGCCCAACTGCTTCAGTCTGATCGACAGGTTTCAGATTAGCCTGATTATACGACCGGCCATGAAGACCGCGGATATCAAGAAAAAACCTTGCCAGGTCGAGATACTTCTTTTCTCCTGTAACTCTGTAAAGTTTTACGAGTCCCATCTCAATTACCTGGTGACCCGGATATACTTTAACCCTGTCATTGCCAAAATCTCTATTTACAAGATCAGCAGATTTTAATGCTATGTCAAGCATTGTTCTTTTACCCGTTGCCTGAAAATGTGCAACGGCTGCCTCATACAGATGCCCAAGATTATAAAGCTCGTGGCTCAGTACGGAATCCTTTTCCCACCTGTTTTTTCCAGCCCACTCATGAAGTCCTTTACCACCATGCTTCTCTGCAATTGTACGATTAGTGTAAAGATAGCCATCTTGTTCCTGTGCCAGACCTATCTTATGGATAAGGGTATCAAGATAGGCTTCAAGCTTTGGATTGGGGAATGTCTGAAGGGAATAGCTTGCACCTTCAATTATCTTGTATACATCCGAATCATCGAAAGGGTAGATTGTCTGGAATTTGCCGGTATCGAGGCCTGCTGCAATTTCAAAATTTTTCACTCTACCTGTCGATTCACAATAACCGAAGGCAATAGGAATTGTCACCGAAGCATTCTTTTTTATCCTCGGAGCCCAGAAATTATCTGTAAGTTTAACCGCAGTGAATGGTACCGGCTGAATAGGATAATCTGCTCCTGTTGAAGACTTTTTAGCACATCCTGAAACTAACAATATTCCGCAGGTGACTGTAATTAGTACTTTAATGAGTTTATTCATTTTATACTATTTTGTCAGTTCTAACACAACTACTGATTTTGATGGCATTGTAATACTCAAAATCCCGTCCTTCAGAGTAAATCCGTTGAAGGCAACCGGTTTTACGTTTTCCGGATTTTCAAAACTGTTATATGAATTCATTTCGCTGGCAGTCAATACTTCTCCGGAAACCTTTTTGAAGGAATCGCCTATAACAGGACATGTTATAGTAATAGATTTGTTGGGGTTAAGATTTGCAAGGGAGATGTGCACTTTCCCGTCTTTGTCAACAGATGCTGAAGCTGAAATAGCCGGTATCTTTTTACTGCCATAAGTGTAATCTTCGCATCTGACGTCAATATTAAGAAGCTTAGCCTCCTGATGTACCCTGAACATTCTGAAGACCCAATAGGTAGGCGTCAGAACCATTTTATCGTCCTTTGTAAGGATAACTGATTGAAGGACATTTACCATTTGTGCAAGGTTTGCAGCCTTAACTCTGTCGGCGTGCTGGTTAAAAATATTCAGATGAATTGCTGCGGTTATTGCATCGCGCATTGAATTCTGCTGATACAGGAAGCCCGGGTTAGTACCTGGTTCGACGTTGAACCAGTTTCCCCATTCATCAACAACGAGTCCTTTTGTTTTCTCAGGATCATAGCGGTCCATAATAGCTGCATGTCCTTTAATAATGAAATCCATCTGCAGATTCAACCGCATCGTTTCAAACCATTCTCTCTCATCGAATTTAGTAGCAGATCCTTTAAAACCCCAACCATCCACAACAGAATAGTAATGTATCGATAATCCCTGAAACATTGCCCGGGTTCCTGCATCTTTCATCAATGTTTCTGTCCATGCAAAATTATAATCGGAAGGACCGCAGGCAACCCGGTAAAGCTGATTCCCGGAATAGTTGCCCAGGAATGTCGAATACTGTTTCATGGTGTTTGCGTAAAACTCATCTGTCATGTTTCCGCCGCAACCCCAGTTTTCATTTCCAATGGCAAAATATTTTACTTTCCATGGCTTATCGCGTCCATTTTCAATACGAAGATTAGTCATAGGACTTACAGCGTCAGAGGTAAGGTATTCAATCCAGTCTGCCATTTCTCTGACTGAACCTGATCCTACATTTCCGTTAATATATGCATCACAGCCAAGCAGTTCAGTGAGTTTCATAAACTCGTTGGTTCCGAAGGAATTGTCCTCAGTAACACCACCCCAGTTTGTATTTACAATAGAAGCTCTTTTTTCTTTCGGACCAATACCGTCTTTCCAGTGGTAGGTATCTGCAAAGCAGCCACCCGGCCAACGGAGGTTTGGCACTTTAATCTCCCTCAGAGCAGCCAGAACATCATTTCTGATACCATATGTATTTGGTATTTTAGAATCGGGGCCAACCCACAGGCCACCGTAGATACAGTTACCCAGGTGTTCTGAAAAATGCCCGTATATATCTTTGCTGATAACCGGGCCGGGATGATTTGCAACTATTATTAACTGGTTAACGGATATCCGGTCTTCTTTCTGGGCATTGGTATGTGTACCAGCCATCAGGAACAAAATTATTAAAACGATGATAGATTTCTTCATGGAAATTATTAAATTAAATTATAAGATTAATCCATTGTATTTCTTGGTGTTACTTCGTGTCTTAGAGTCTTGGTGGCAGTCTTTTTTTTGCCACCAAGAAACAAAGGTACAAAGGGTCACAAAAAATCTTGACTTAATAATGTTCTCCTTTTTCAATCACTAAACCAAGCGACTTGTATTTCCTGAACAGTGTTTCATATTTCTTAGCTCTTGCAGGATCGGGCCGATACTCTTTTTCAAATCCGCCACCCATAGCTTTCTGAGCAGAAGGAATGTCTTTATAAACTCCTGCTACAACCGATGCGGCCATCGCAGAGCCCAGGGCACAGGTCTGTTCAGAGGCTGCAACTTTTATAGGCATATTAAGAACATCTGCAACTATCTGCATTACAAAAGGATTCTTTTTTGCAACACCTCCGATGGCTATTACACCGTCAATACGAATCCCTTCAGATATAAAACGTTCGTTAATCATTTTTGAGCCGAATGCTGTTGCTTCGACAAGTGCCTTAAATATCCTTGGTGCGTCAGATCCCAGTGATAGCCCGGTAATTGCACCTTTAAGCGCCTGATTGGCATCCGGAGTACGTCTGCCGTTCATCCAGTCAAGAGCAATGACTGATGTTTCTTCAAACGTGAGTGATTCAGCCTGTCTGCTTAACTCTGCAATTATCTTATCAGTCGTTTCTTCTTTGATCTTATTTTTTGTTTTTTCATCAAGCCAGCTCATCTTTGATATGATGTTGGTCACCGGCCATAAAAGTAGTTTCCCAAACCAGGCATAAATGTCACCAAAGGCTGATTGTCCTGCTTCCAGACCAAGCATTCCGGGAATTATTGATCCGTCTACCTGACCACAGATTCCGGAGACGAGTTTATCACCCACTTCAGTCATGGGCGCCACAATCATGTCGCAAGTGGATGTTCCCATAACTTTGACGAGATGATATGGTTTTATCTCTCCGCCAACAGCGCCTGTGTGCGCATCAAATGTACCCGCACCAACCTTCACGTCAATTGAGAGGCCAAGTCTCTTTGCCCATTCCGGAGAAAGCCTCCCGACTTCAGTATCGCAAGTATATGTATTGCTGAAAAGTCTTTCCCTGAGATCGGTAAGCAATGTATCCAGTTTTGAAAGAAACTGTTCATCAGGTAAACCGTTGAAGTCACTATGCCACATTGCTTTATGTCCTGCCGCACAACGACTCCTTTTCAGTTCCAGAGGATTCGTTTTTCCAGTAAGTAATCCTGGTATCCAGTCGCAGTGTTCAACCCATGACCAGGTATTTTTCCTTACTTCATCACAATGACGAAGCACGTGTAGTATTTTTGCCCAGAACCATTCCGATGAATAAATCCCTCCTTCGAATTTAGTAAAGTCTATCCCTCCCCATGTTCTTGCCAGGTTGTTAATCTCTGCAGCTTCCTTGACAGCAGTATGATCTTTCCATAGTACGAACATGGCATCAGGGTTGTTCTCATATCCGTGCTTCATGGAAAGAGGAGTTCCTTCCTTATCAACGGCCACTGGGGTTGATCCGGTAGTGTCAACAGTAATTCCGACAATGTTATTTACCACTTCAGGAGACAATCCGGCAAGAGCACCTTTTACAGATTGTTCAAGACCTTCAATATAATCAAGAGGGTGTTGACGAAACTGATTGATTGATGGATCACAGAAGAGACCTTTCTTCCATCTTGGGTACTCAAATACGGATGTCCCGATAATTTTACCATTGGTCGTATCAACCACTACAGAACGAACTGAGTCAGTACCATAATCAATACCTATCACAAATCTTTTTGCCATATCTTAACTTTCTAATTTTACTCAGATTTTCCCTGCCCATAATAGGCATCACTGCCATGTTTCCTTTTAAAATGTTTATCAAGCAGGAATTGACTTATTGGTTCTGTTTTACCGAGCAGAACAGTATAAAATGCCATTCTTGCAATCTCTTCAAGAACTACGGCATTATAAACTGCATTTTCAGCATCGGTTCCCCAGCAAAAAGGTCCATGACCATTAACCAGTACTGATGGAACTGTCAATGGATCAACTGCTCCCAGTTTTTCAATAATAATCTTTCCTGTATTGATTTCGTAATCATGCTCCGTTTCCTTCTTCGTAAGTATCCGGGTACATGGAACTTCACCGTAAAAGTGGTCTGCATGCGTTGTTCCGAATGGAGGGATCCCCCTTCCTGCCTGTGCCCATGATGTTGCATAGGATGAATGTGTGTGAACTACTCCTCCCAATGACTCATAGGTTCTGTAGAGCAACAGATGAGTTGTGGCATCAATTGAAGATTTATATCTTCCTTCTACAACCTTACCCTCAGGATCAATTACAACCATATCGTCTGGTTTCATAAAATCGTAGCTCAAACCTGACGGTTTAATTACTATAAACCCGCTATCTTTATCTCTTCCGCTTGCATTACCCCAGGTATGAATAACCAACCCCTTTTCAACCAGGTCAAGATTAGCCCTGAATACATCATTCTTTAATTTTTCTAACATCTTCTCATAACTTTAGTCACTCCAAACTTTAGGCACTTTAGGCACTCATTTCTAGTTTACATCCAGATTGAAATAGAACCCATTCTGTCTTAATCTCTTATAAATGTCCTCATTAAACTTATAATAATAAGCTCCTTTTTTTGAAGTTTCTCTCTCTTTCTCATCAAGCTTTTCAAGAATTCCCATTGATAATATTTTTTTCCGGAAATTCCTTTTATCTACTTTTCTCTGGTAAATAGCTTCATAAAGATCCTGAAGCTGGACAAGTGTAAACTTCTCGGGCAACAACTCAAAGCCAACCGGCCTTATCTTTATCTCATTCTGAAGATCTGTAAGCGCACGCCTGACCATTATAGGATGGTCAAAGATCAAATCAGGTAATCTGGATAATGAACGCCAGCTAACTCCATTTTGCTCAGCAAGTTCCTTATTGATGTCCCTGATTGCAATAAGAGCAAAATATGCAATGGAGATAACCCTGTCGCCTGGATCCCTGTCGGTTTCACCATAAGAATAGGATTGCATCATATAAACAGACTCAAGCCCGGTGAGTTTTCGGAGAATCCTGATGGCAGCATCGTCGAGACTTTCTTTTGGCTCGACGAATCCCCCTGCAAGTGACCATCTGCCTTTTGCAGGTTCAAACATACGTTTAGAAAGAAGAAGTTTTATTTCCTTTTCAAGTATATCGTAACCGAATATGATGCAGTCAACTGCAACGAAATGCTTGGTATAGTTTGAATAAATTTTCATCTTCTTCAAAAAGGATTCTGCTAATTTAAAAAAGTAATCAGTTTAGTAGCTAAAATATTCCATCGGAGATATGATAATATATTTCATTCCACCTTAATTCATTTTTAAAAGAAGTAAGATCGCACTTCTCACCGATAAGTACATATTCAACTCCCATCATGCAGGCAAAATCCTCAAGGTATTCTGAATTAATTGATGTACTGAAACCTGTATGATGAGCTCCTCCGGCCATGATCCATGCTGCAGCACCTGTCTTCAGATCCGGTAATGGCTTCCATAGGACACTTGCCACAGGAAGGTTTGGCATATCGGGACATTTAACGACTTCAACCTCATTCACTATCATTCTAAACCTGTTGCCAAGATCGATAACAGAGACATTTATGGCATTTCCCGGGGCAGTCTTGAAAACAAGTCTGGCTGGATCCTCTTTACCTCCGATTGAAAGCGGATGTATCTCAATTGAAGGTTTAGCGAGAGCAATTGTCGGACAGACTTCAAGCATATGAGCCCCCAGAACTCTCATTCCTTTCGGATCGAAATGATAGGTGTAATCTTCCATAAATGAAGTTCCGCCGTTCAGCCCCTTGGACATAACTTTCATCGAGCGTACAAGAGCAGCTGTTTTCCAGTCACCTTCAGCCCCAAAACCGTAACCTTTGGCCATCAATCGTTGTACAGCAAGTCCGGGCAATTGTTTAAGCCCGTGCAGATCTTCAAATGTTGTAGTAAAAGCCCTGAAGTTCCCGGCATCCAGGAATGCTTCCATACCAAGCTCAATCCTGGCAGCTTCTTTCAAAGTATCGGATGAGGCCACTTTTTTAGTTAACTTATATTCTGACCCATACTCAGTTATCAATCTTTTAATTGCACCCGGAGATACTTCGTTTACTGATTTTACCAGGTCACCAATACCAAAGCCGTAAACTGAATAGCCCATTTTCATCTGAGCGCTTACTTTATTTCCCTCAGTTACAGCAACATCACGCATATTATCTCCAAATCTTGCAACCTTCATATTAAGTGCATCATTGAATGCGGATGCCGCTCTTATCCAGACAGCTATCCTATCGATAGCTTCGGGATCCTGGTAATGGCCAACAACCACTTTCCTGTTCAACCTCATCCTGGTACCAATAAACCCGAATTCACGGTCACCATGGGCAGACTGGTTCAGGTTCATGAAATTCATATCGATTGATTCCCATGGGATATCCCTGTTAAGCTGAGTATGAAAATGAAGAAAAGGTTTATTAAGGATGGATAAACCTCGTATCCACATTTTAGCGGGAGAAAATGTATGCATCCAGGTTATAAGACCAATGCAGTTTTTTGAATTATTTGCCTCGGCACAAAGCTCAGTTATCGAATCAGGTGTAGTAAGAACAGGCTTAAAAACCACCTTCGGGGATATTTTTGGTGATTTATCAAGAGCGATAGCTATTTTAGCTGAGTCTGAGGCTACCTGCTTAAGGGTCTCAGGACCATACAGATGCTGACTGCCGGTTACAAACCAGATTTCATTTGTCTTAGTTTTTTCCATAATATTTATTTTTTTACCCTACCAGAAATATATATAAAATGCCACACAAACTGCAACAACTACAAGAGAGGTAAGGATGTCCCAAACATTCCAGCTATCGCGTGTTTCTTTAATTTGTTCCGGTGATTGGGAGAAATATGTAATACCCTGCAGTTGCTGTTCTCCGGCTTTTGGAGTGAACATGCTGATTACAACCATCAATAACATTGTAAAGAAGAACAGGAATATGCAGAAATGGATCCAATTTATTCTTAGAAGGCTAAAAATTCCTGTATGAAGGGTTGTATCAGTAATCATCTTATGTGTAACAGCATCGAAGCTGGCCCCAGGGTCGAAAATCATTAAGCAAAGCCTGAGAAGGCCAATTAATGCACCAATCAACAATCCCCATTCACCGGCTTTTGGTGTAATTTTGCGGTTAAATACACCCATGAGGAAAACAGCTGCAATCGCAGGTGCAATAAGCGATTGAACATTTTGTAAATACTCATAAAGTACAGAGCCAAGGCTTTTCATTATAGGGATCCAGATTAAACCTAGCAGAACGACTGAAACGGTTGCAATACGTCCGATCATAACAAGGCGATGTTCACTTGCATTGGGCCGATAGTTTTTGTAGAAGTCTATAGTAAAGAGGGTAGCTGAAGAATTAAAATGTGCAGCCAGGGAAGTCATTAAGGCAGCAATAAAACCTACAACAACTATACCTTTAATTCCTACAGGTAATAATTTACTTACCAGACTGCCATAAGCTTCGTTGTTATCACTGAACATGAGAACCCCTTTAGCTCTCAAAGCGGCGGCTATCATACCCGGAATTAAAAACATGAATACCGGGAGAATTTTAAGGAACCCCGCAAAAATTGACCCCTTGCGGGCATTATTTAAGTTTTTTGCAGCAAGAGCCCTTTGCACAATATGCTGATCCGTACACCAGTACCAGAAACCTATGATTGCAGCACCAAAAATCACACTGACTCCCGGGAATTTATTGTACCAGGTGTCGCCCTGGTGATGAACAAGATGCATATTTGTCATTCCGTTTCCACTTGAAAATTTTACAACTTCATGCCATCCATCGATTAAACCTCCGCCACCAACTTTTAAAAGGCCAAGGATCAGTATTGTGATAGCACCTAATATCAGAATAGGAGCCTGAATAACTGAAATCGTCATTATTCCTTTCATCCCGCCAAGAACAGTAAAGACACCGGTTAAAAGTACGAGACCAATTGCACCATACCAAAAATCGATGCCTATTACTGACTGAAGGAAAATACCGCCGGTAAAAGCTGTCACCGAAACTTTTGTCAAAACATAACTTACAAGAGTAATTATTGAAAGAGTAGAACTTGTGTTTTTGTTGTACCGTTTCATAAGGAATTCAGGCATTGTAAATACCTTACTATGTGCATAAAAAGGTACAAATACCCATCCCAGAATTAATATCATCCACCCTTGCATCTCCCAATGAGCCATAGCCATTCCGCTTTCAGCTCCTGCTCCGGCCAGTCCAACAAGGTGTTCAGAACCAATGTTTGCCGCAAAAATTGCAGCACCTACTGCCAGCCATGTTTCGCTGCGACCTGACAGAAAATAATCGCTTGTATTGTCTTTTTTGTGTTTAATTACCCAGAATACAATCCCTATAAGGCATGAAAAAAATAAGATCAGAACGATCCAGTCTAATGTAGCCATAATAATTACTTTTTGATATTGTTGATAATTACGCTATATGAAAAGTGAAAATAACTCTGGTTAATGGGGAAACTCCAAATTCAAAGAAAAACTTTTGTAAACTATGATTTGTACTCAACAAATTTATAAAAATTAATTTAAATGTAAGGATTACACTTAAAAAAATCTTGGAACACCTTAAAGTAATTAGTTTTGCTAGTAAAACCCCTGCTGTCAGCAGTGCTGACATCTCCCCTAAAGGGGAGCTAATCCTCATCCATTTAGAGAATTAGCCCCCCCCCTTCAGGAGGGTTGAGGGAGCCAATCTGATGGAATAAGTACTTTGTCTTTATGGCTAACAAAAAAATAAATATTGTAACATTAGGTTGCTCCAAAAATGTAGTCGATTCGGAAAAGCTTCTGAAACAACTGCAAGCAGGAGACTTCGAGGTGTTTTACAACTCAACTGATTTTCAGGCCGATACAGTTATTATCAATACATGTGGCTTTATTAATGACGCAAAGGAAGAGAGTATTGACACAATTCTAAAATTTGTTAAAGCTCAAAAGTCAGGCTACATTGAATATTTATATGTAATGGGTTGTCTTTCAGAGCGATATGCTGATGAACTTAAACGTGAAATTCCCGAAGTAAAGAAATATTTTGGTGCAAATAACATGAGTGATGTCTTGAATGAACTCGGATTAAATATAAAAGATGACCTTCTGACCGACAGAACACTTACAGGTCCGGGCCATTATGCATATCTCAAAATATCTGAAGGTTGCGATCGTACTTGTGCTTTCTGTGCAATTCCATTCATAAAAGGGAAATATATCTCCCGGCCTGTTGAGGAGCTGGTAAAAGAAGCATCTCTGTTAGCTTTGAAGGGTGTAAAAGAATTAATTCTGATTGCTCAGGACCTTAGTTATTACGGGCTTGATCTTTACAGGAAACAAGCTTTGGCCGAACTGATCACAGAATTGCTGAAAATTGAATCCCTGGAATGGATCCGGCTTCACTATCTATATCCGGCTAACTTTCCCCCGGATCTGATTCCTCTGATCCGCAAAAATTCCAGGATATGTCGTTATATTGATATTCCTGTTCAGCATATATCTGATAATATGCTGGGTATGATGAAAAGATCGCATAACAGGAAAGAAACTTTAGCGATACTCAATACACTTCGCAATGAGATTCCTGGTGCCGTTATAAGAACAACTCTCATTGCTGGGCATCCCGGAGAAACTGAAAAAGATTTTCTTGAGCTTAAAGAATTTATAACTGACTTCAGATTTGACAGGCTTGGTGTCTTTGCTTATTCACATGAGGAGGATACATATTCATACCTGGTGTATAAAGATGAAATTCCCGAGGATGTTAAGCAATCAAGAGTTTCTGAATTGATGGAAATACAGCAGAATATTTCGGCTGAATTGAATGAATCTTATATTGGCAAGGTGTTCAAAGTTATCATCGACAGAATGGAGGGTGAGTTTTTTATCGGGAGAACGGAATTCGACAGTCCGGAAATTGATCAGGAAGTACTTATTGCAGCTGACCATAATCTCAAACCAGGCAGTTTTTATAATATACTTATTACACAATCAGCTGAATTCGATTTGTATGGGGAACCGGTTTGATTTTAAGTCGGAGTATCAGTTTTTTCCGGAAGTTCTATTTTCTTCGTCTGAATTTTTATCTTAATTTCCGATTTGGCACTGTTGAATCCAACATTGATGCAATCTCCNNGCTTTAATAAGAACTTCAGCCATCGGGTCCTCGAGATATTTCTGAATTGCACGTTTTAGAGGCCGTGCACCATAGTTTGCATCAAAACCTCTTTCAGCAATAAAATCCCGTGCAGCAGTTGCTATTTTCAGCTGATAACCAAGAGATTTTACTCTGTCAAATAAACCTCTCAATTCAAGATCAATAATTTTATTTATCTGTTCTTTTCCTAATGAATTGAACATTATAACATCATCAATTCGATTCAGAAATTCAGGCGCAAATGTTTTCTGGAGAGCTTTTTGCAGGATACTTTTTGTCTGTTCATCCCTGGTAGTTTTTTTAGCTGACGTGTCAAAACCAACTCCATGTCCGAATTCATTTATTTGCCGGGTTCCGATATTTGAAGTCAGAATTACAATCGTATTCCTGAAATCGACCCGTCTTCCCAGACTATCGGTTAATTGTCCTTCGTCAAGCACCTGGAGCATTATATGAAATATATCCGGATGAGCCTTTTCTATTTCATCAAGGAGAACTACGGAATATGGTTTCCTTCTGACTTTCTCGGTGAGCTGGCCACCCTCCTCATAGCCGACATACCCGGGAGGGGCCCCCACCAGCCGTGAAACGGAAAATTTTTCCATATATTCACTCATATCTATCCTGACCAGGTTGTCTGTTGTATCGAAAAGGAATTTCGCAAGAACCTTTGCCAGCTGAGTTTTTCCTACTCCGGTGGGACCCAGGAATATGAATGTTCCAATAGGTTTGTTTGGATCTTTAAGACCAGCCCTGTTCCTCTGTATTGATTTCACAACCTTTTGTATAGCTTCATCCTGACCTATAACACTTCCTTTAAGCTCATCTGCCATATTCAACAACCTTGTTCCTTCTGTCTGGGCAATCCTCTGAACAGGAACACCTGTCATCATTGCAACAACTTCGGCAACTTTATCTGCATCAACTATTTCGCGGTTCAGTGCCAGTTCTTTTTCCCACTTCTTCTTCTCCTGATCAATCAAATCGAGCAGGTCTTTTTCGCGATCACGGAAACTGGCAGCTTTCTCAAAGTTCTGATTCTTTACTGCCATCATTTTTTCCTTCTTGGTATCCTCAAGCTGTTTCTCCAGTGAAAGGATCTTTTCAGGAACAACAATATTCGAAATATGAACTCTTGAACCCGATTCATCGAGGGCATCAATCGCCTTGTCGGGAAGGTGCCGGTCCGAAATATAACGGTTGGTGAGTTTCACACAGGCATCGATAGCATCATCAGTATAACTAACATTATGGTGCTCCTCATATCTCTCTTTGATATTATGTAGAATATGAATAGTCTCTTCAATTGAGGTAGGCTCAACAATTACTTTCTGAAACCTTCTCTCAAGAGCGCCGTCTTTTTCAATATGCTGACGATATTCATCGAGTGTGGTTGCACCAATACATTGAATTTCACCGCGTGCAAGGGCAGGTTTCAGCATATTTGCCGCATCAAGGGAACCTGTCGCTCCGCCAGCGCCGACAATTGTGTGAATCTCATCTATAAAAAGAATAATATTGTCATTTTTTGAAAGCTCATTAAGTATTGCTTTCATTCTTTCCTCAAACTGTCCGCGATATTTTGTCCCGGCAACAATTGAAGCAAGATCAAGAGCAACCACTCTTTTATTAAAGAGCACTCTTGAAACATTCTTTTTAATAATCCTTAAAGCAAGACCTTCTGCAATAGCAGATTTTCCAACTCCTGGTTCACCGATCAGGACAGGATTATTTTTTTTCCTTCTCGACAATATCTGAGCGAGTCTCTCGATCTCTCTCTCCCTGCCGACAACCGGATCCAACCGGCCTTCTTCAGCGGCTTTGGTAAGATCAATTCCGAAATTATCCAGAACAGGTGTATCAGATGAGGATTTTGATGAGGAAGGAGAGGAGGGCTGTCCTTTTCCTGGTCCGCCAAAACTCTGACCTTCTTCATCCTCGTCCCTGGGATAATCAGCTTTTGAGGTAGGAGATTCACTCTCAACCATTTTACGAACTGATTGGTAATCAACATCTAATTCTGCAAGAAACCTTGTAACCAATGCATTTTCATCTTTAAGTATTGCCAATAACAAATGCTCAGTATCAATAGTACTGCTTTTCAGTGCTTTTGCTTCAAGATAAACAAGTTTAAGAATTCTTTCTGTGCTTCTTAAAAGGGGAATAACTTCATGATCAGCCACCGGAACCGGGCTTTCAACTTTTATGCTCTTCTCAAGAGATCCTTTAAGAACCTGAAGATCAATCCCCTGATTCATCAGGATTTCAATGGCCACGCTTTCTCCATCCCTCAGTATACCAAGAAAAAGATGTTCGGGACTTATATGACTGTTTCCCAGCCTTATAGCCTCCTCTTTGGAATAACCCAGAATATCTTTTACCCTCTGTGAAAATTGTGAATCCATATTTTATTATATCAAATTACAAATTTAAATAAAACAATCCGACATTCTGTCAGATCCTATTTGACAAAAGTACACATAACTACTATTTCAAAGTTAAATCATACATAAAATATATATGGCAATTTTCGTGCCCATTTATGAACAATCAATGTTAAAAATTCAAATCCTTTGAAGCTCGAAAGTAACTAAATTTTGATTACTTTCGTAAATCTAAACCCTGGCTTTGAGGTTTATTTGTAAATACTTAATTAATAATCTGTTATGTCAGAGAGAGAGAGAATTATAAAGGTTAATATTGAGGAGGAGATGAAGTCTGCCTATATCGACTATTCGATGTCGGTTATTGTGCAGAGGGCATTACCAGATGTAAGAGATGGCCTCAAACCTGTCCATCGCAGGGTACTATTTGGAATGTCTGAACTGGGAGTCCTTTCTAATAAGCCTTACAAAAAATCGGCAAGAATAGTGGGAGAGGTGTTGGGAAAATTTCATCCGCATGGTGACTCTTCTGTATATGAAGCTATGGTAAGGATGGCTCAGGAATGGTCTTTAAGATACCCTTTGGTGGACGGACAGGGCAACTTTGGATCAGTGGATGGTGATAGTCCCGCAGCAATGCGATACACAGAAGCAAGGCTTAAAAAAATTGCTGAGGAAACTCTGGCTGATATTGAAAAGAATACTGTAGATTTTCAACCCAACTTTGATGATTCTTTAACTGAACCATCTGTTCTGCCGACGAGGATACCTAACTTACTTGTGAACGGTGCTTCCGGTATAGCAGTTGGAATGGCGACCAATATGCCACCTCATAACCTTTCTGAAGTAATTGACGCAACCATAGCTTACATAGATAATAATGACATTACTGCAGAAGAAATTTTACACTTTATAAAGGGTCC
>PLNF01000055.1 GCA_003141715.1 Bacteroidales bacterium
GATTACCTGATCACGTCTCACCTCCTTACCTGTTTGAACGAGATTTCGAGTGGCAGGCTGCTTACCTGAGGAAAAGCCACCCCCCTAAATCCAGCCAAGTACGGGTAATTTATCCTTCGCAGATTTAGCCGGAGTCCATATTTTCAGAATGATGATGACTAAAATATATTTTAAACTTCAGATATGATTCCTTTCATGAATTCTGCAGCCAGTTTTGCATTTTTTTCTGCAAATTCGATTCCTACTGTCTGACCATTGACAAGAGGCAGAGGATGGCATAATTCATAACTCATGTATCCCGAATATCCTATCTCATGCATAGCCTGAATGAAATGACGATAATAATCCTCGCCGATTACTTTTCCATTTGTATCTCTTTCATATTCACCTCCAAAATGGGACAATACCTGCAGGTTGCCAACAGCCTGTGCCGCTTTATGAATATTTTCCGGGCTCTTGTCATCCATGATTGGAACATCAAGCGAAACTTTCAGATTGGGGGAACTGACTTCTTTAACCATACGAAGTACATCGGGATAATCCTTAACAACAGGTTTATGATTCTGCAGGGCCAGAATAACTCCGGCGTCTGCGGCATATTTTGAGCATTCTGTCAATCCATCACGTACCCACAACCAGGTTTCTTCCTCTGTGAACTTTGCATGTGTGTAATTCCATATATCCTTAGCTATATCATATTGTGCCAGGTGGGGATGCAAAGTAACCCCGGGCCAGCCCATGAACATCCGTAATGTTTTCGCACCCAGATCAGATGTCATCCTGATCAGGTTTTTGATGTATGAGATCTGACATTCCCTGTGTTCCGGGATTGGGCTGCTCAAATCATTATTTCCGGCAACTCCATATATCTCTATACCTGTTCCGTCTGCCACCTTTCGCAGCTCTTTACATCTCTGAGTCGGCCAGTCGAGCGGATTGCCATGAGGTCGTTTCCCATCTATTTCAATCCCTGCATAACCATATTCTTTGGCTCTTTTAATCATCTCTTCAAGCGATAAAGCTGCTCCCCGATACCATACTCCAAGAAATGTGATACTGTATAAGCCGACCTTTATATCAGATTTTTTCTTCTGATCACCGATAGATAATGCATGAATACCAGTTGCCAGTCCTGCAGTGGCAACAAATGATGTTGTGACAAACTGCCTGCGGTTCATTTGATAACTTTTTTTCATATATGATCCTCCAGATTAATAGTCATCCAAGTTAATTATTTGAAAGATAAAATTCAACAGAAACAGGTATATTGTATCTTTATATCATGATATTTAACAATTATAGATAATTTAAAATCATTCATTATGTCACTTACCGAGAAAATTGCAAGCGATCTTATAAACGCCATGAAGGCAAAGGATAAAGTTGTCCTCGAGGCCATCAGAGCCGCCAAAACTGCTTTCACACTCGCCAGAACCGAGAAAAGCGGGGATACCGTCCTGACCGCTGAAGAGGAATTGAAAATCATTCAGAAGCTGGTTAAACAGAGAAGGGAATCGGCTTCAATATATAAGGAGCAGAACAGACCCGATTTATATGAGAAAGAGATTATCGAAGCAGATGTTCTTGAAAAATATCTGCCTGCAAAAATGAGCGAAGAGGAGCTATTGAATATTATTAAAGGGATTATTACAAGGGTTGGCGCAAAATCACCTGCCGATTTTGGTAAGGTTATGGGAGTTGCTACCAAAGAACTGGCTGGAAAAGCTGATGGCAAAGAGATCTCTGCTAAGGTAAAGCAGCTGCTGGGAGCATAAACTGTCTCCAGTTAACAATGGAATCTGGTTGAAATTTTAAACGACAGAAGCGGAAAGTTTCTGTCTTTTTTAATTAAGATATTTGACAACTAGATATTAAGTAAATATTTAAAATCCACTAATTTAGCACCCCTCTTTACAAAGTAGAGAGGGGCTGGGGGCGAGTACATTAAACTCCTTGAGGTTAATGTTTCTTATTCTGTAATAAAACACGATGCCGGTAAATTTGCACTATTAAACAGATTAGGAGTGGCGGTATTTCTCCACGCAAAACGAACCGTTACAGGTGACTTTACTTTTTTTGACTGAACAATCACTTTCTGATCTTTTATCTTTGCCTCAGCAGGATAGAATACCTTATCCTCACCTGCAATCTCAAAATATGANNTTATCAATTGTCATTGCTTTAAACAAAGGTCCTGAATCTTCAGGTATTGCCTTTTTATAGTATCTGTTCAATGCAATGTTAGCCAGTCGCAATGCTGCATCCTGTTTATTTTTCGGATGGATGTTGAGTGTGTCGCAAAGATCGCTTAGTACAACCATTCCGGTATTTGGCACTTCCAGAACCCTCCTCTGGGCATCCCTCACCTCAACTCCTTCAAATGGTCTCTCATATTTGTAGGGTGCTATTTGTGCAAAATAAAACGGGAAATCATAATCCCATCTGCTTCTCCAGCTTTTGATCAAACCCGAAAGCATTTGCTTATATGCATAGGCATTTATCGTATTAGCCTCACCCTGATACCATAAGACTCCTGCAATACGGAAAGGTATCAGGGGGAAAATCATGGCATTATAAATCCTGGCCGGCTCAACAGGTCCCCATGGTACAGGTTTTTGTTTTGCTGCAGCTTCACGAAGGAAATCGTCTTTCTGAATTACCTCTTCCGGCATCCATGCTTCTGCAGGCGTTCCACCCCAGCTTGAATTGATAATACCGATTGGCACACCAAGTTCTTTATTCAGTTTTCGTGCAAAGAAATAGCCAATAGCGCTGAATGTCCTCATCTCATCAGGTGTACATACCGACCATTTACCGGCAAGATGATCCTGTGGAAAGTGTGAAGTGGCTGAACCGATTGTAAAAAACCTGATCTCAGGGTAGTTGGCGCTTTTTATTTCCTCGTCACCATTATTAATACCCGATTGGGCAGACATCTCCATATTTGACTGTCCGGAACATAACCAGACCTCGCCTATTAATACATTTTTCAATATTACCTCGTTGTAGCCCTTAATATGGATATTATGTGGTCCGCCGGCTCCCGGAGTCTTCAGGGTTATCTTCCATGTCCCCTGAACATCTGCCAGTATTGTTAAATCCTTATCCATCCAATCAGCTTTAATGACAATTGTTTCGCCGGTCTTTGCCCAGCCCCAGATAATTACATCTGATTTTTGCTGCAGAACCATGTTGTCTGAAAATATTTCCGGAAGAGAAATATTGGCCTTGCTGAACTGAAGAAAGATGAATAAAACAACTATTGTTATAGGAACTCTTTTCATAAATGTTTTCATTTTGATATAATTTAGTGTACAAACATAATCAGAATAGAGTAAAATCAGATCGTAGATGGGATTTTATGATAATGGAATAGTTTTTGCTGTTACTAGATTAACAATGCCTAAACATTCAACTATGAGAAATTTTAACCTATTATTGGTATTGCTTTTTTTGGAGGTATTAGCTCTTTCTTGTAAAAAGGATGACAAAATTCAAATACTAAGTTATAAGTACGATCAAATCAACTCTAACTTAAATGAATCAATTAGTTATATCCGATTTATAGATAGTAATACCGGATTTGGTGTTAATTATTCGGGAAAAGTTTTTAAAACAATCGATAAGGGTGTCAATTGGCAGTCAAACAGCCTAACGGACTTTCCTTTAAAATCAATTTACTTTGTTAACAAAAATATTGGATTTATTGTTGGCGATCACTCCTCAGCATTCAAAACAATAAACGACGGAGTATCATGGACTGAACTAACCCTGCCTGATGAAGTGCCTGAAATCAATTCGGTTTACTTTATAAATGAAAATATTGGATTTGCTGTAGGTCTCAGTTTTCAGTTAAAAACAACCAATGGAGGAGCCAAATGGAATAATTTTGAATTTCCAGTTAATTGTCTAATGACTAAAGTGTTGTTTATTAATTCACAAACTGGTTTTGCTGCAGGATTATCAGGAAATATTTTTAAGACAACCGACCAGGGTAAAACATGGTCACAAACTGATAATATTTCCGATGGACATATCTACGATTTTTGCTTTGTCAATGGAAATACAGGGTATGCTGCCGGGCAAAAGGAAATAGTGAAAACAGAAGATGGAGGAAATACCTGGAATATTCTGACTAACTCTCCTTTAGAAATATATTTTATTCATTTTGCTGATATACTCAATGGAATTGCAATAGGAAAAGGTCACTATACCGGTGGTGATTGGGGTTTATGGACCTCCGCAATATATAGTACTTCAGATGGGGGGGTAACATGGAAAATGGAAGACAATATTAATTTTGGCTCTGTCGCTTCCTTCCCTTCAGGCAGATCAGGATACGCGCTTGGCATGAATTCAATATATAAGATTACTTTTGAATAAAATGACTTAAACTTACCTGGTTTTCGACACGGTTAGGATTAGTTTTTTCAGTTAAAAAGCTTACCCTGAATTTAAATAAAGAGAAATAAAAAATAATAATTGTAGTGTAGCTGCTTATGAAGAAAATAAAATTCCTTTTGGTAATTTTAATAATCGGCTGTCTCAGTTGCCGGAAAGATAAATTTGATCCCGGAGATTGTTCTGGAGATAATTGTATTACTGTAAGCGGATTCGTTTACGACAGATTGACCAGGGAGCCACTTTCATCTGCTGACATCAGGATCACTTATGAGGAGAATTGTGGTTTTTGCGGAACAGGATGTCTCTCTAGAAAATTTGATATAGGATCAATCTCCACAGACAGAAATGGTTATTTTAAAATTAATTTTTCATCAAAAGAATTTCAGGGTATCACCGGTTCTTATTCATTTAATATAACTTTTAATAAGTATCTGGATGAACTTGTTTCAGTCACTAACAATAATCAGACAAGTCTGTCAATTGTATCATTTTTAAATCCGCCGGCTTACTTAAACCTCAGAATCAACCTCACAAATACAAAAAACATAGAATATTTCGGATTGGATATAATACCAGACTCTCTGTCCGGCAATTCAGTTGGTGATTATAACAGCGATGTACACGGGTTGTTTTCCGACACAACAATAGTATTTAAAGTTCCGGCAGAGAGAATTATTTATATCGGATATCTTTTAAAGACAAATACTTCCGAGAAGCATGTAAATAATTCAATAACAATTGAAAGATTTAAAACAAAGGATTTTCAGATTAATGAATAATAGCCATCCTGATTGGACTTTATTTTATTCTTTAAAAGCAGGTTTAATGTCCAGAACAGGCGTTCCGTTAATAGCGTCAAGATATTTAACTCTTATTGTCCGCCCTTTATTTTCTAAAAGTTCTACTGTGCAAAGGCCTATTGTATTTGGACGGTCTTTTTCCCGTTGTCCGTAAGTTTTTTACTGTCGCAACCAGTCTGAGTTTTATTTCCATTATTCAAGGATTAGTGTATATTCATTTCCCTTCCTGATCTTATCAATATATTTCCATTTTATTTCAACAGCGCTATTATCAGATATGATTAACTTATTGTCATGAAAGCTGATTGATTCTTCCGGGACAAAAATTTCTACTGATTTTACAAACCATATCTGATCTGCTATAACTGAAACTGTTTTATAATTAACAATATTCAGACTGTTATCTCCTTTTGCCAGTTTTAATAGGGTCGAATGGAGGATGGTAGAATCGTTTATTGCCTCAGCATGCATCGGATCAAAACCCTGAAACTCCGGAAATTCTTTAAATGAAAGAATGAGTTTTATCCCGCTTTGTTTAGAAAATGATTCATAGTTTAAAGAATGTTTTTGTCTTTCAACACTTGTGAAAATTTTTGCCTTTGCCTGTTCATAAGACAAATCAGGCAATATAGCTTTGTGCGGTGACATTTTTTTGACAAAATAGTCGTAAAGAAAAAGTTCTGATGAATAGTACTCAGACTGCCAGTTTTTAAAATGTTTTGACAGTATAAGACACTGGGCCATACCTGTTAATAAGCATTTGCCTCTAAGAGTATTCCGGTTATAAAATGGTTCTGCTATCGAATACAAATATCTGTGATTAAGATATTCCTGATCCACAATATTTTTGGTGAAATGCCGGAGATAGCGATATTCGCAAAACATAGCTGGCCCTTCCATAGATTCAGCCCCCTTTTCATATTCAAGATATTTTGTGCCAATTATCTCTTCTCTTTTGCTCCGGCATGTATAAAAAAGGTTCAGGTCTTGTTCGAATTTTTCAGGCGCACCCGACAACATTTCAAGCAAAAGAGTATTTTCATATTGTTTGATTGCGAAATTTCTATCGTCTTCCGGATACGTCAGAAGATCGGCAGGATTATCAAATTTGAGATCTTTTACATAATTGCGCTGATAAACATGGTGAAGTTCATGAAATAACTCTGCATAAAACTGATTAATAGAAGAATAAAATTGCTGGCCATAATCATTATGAGCCGTTAATACATCATTAATCATGGTTTGTGTGGCACCAAACAATCCATAATCCGACTGGTTTAATAAATAGATCTTATCTTTTAATAATCTGGCGTTTTGTGGTGGACTCGGGTGGTTCATCAGAAAGGCCGGTCCGTTTAACCTGAAGATACAATATGGGCCTATGCTCATATCCGGCCAGATGGAATCTTTGATGGTTTCCAGATTCTTTGAGAAGTTTGCCAAGGAGTTCATAAAAACGCTGTCTATTGCTTCAAGTTTTTGAGCAGTTGAGTGACCACACATTATAAAAACTAAGATTAAAATAAATGAAAAACGTTTCATGAAATACTCCTTTCGTAATGTAATTAATACCTGGTTTTGGATGAGGATGAATCGGAATGCAAAAAGGCTCCTGAATCGATAACTAAGGTAGCCATATGTTCATGATTTAACTTTTTATCATCATTTTATTTTGTATAAGCAATTATTTGCCCTTTCCAGAAGTCGTTAAAGTCTGACTTAGGATTTCTGAACAAATATACTTTCGTATTTTATTCTATCGCATTCCTGTTCCCGACACTTCCAATCTCAGTCATTTCACCAAAAAAAGCTTATGTATCCTTAAAATTCCCGCTTTCCAGACTACATTTTATTTACGGCGAAGTTTCAAACTTCACCAAACCTTTGAAGCAGTAAAAACAATGCCGTTCAGAAAAGGCAGTCCCATTGTATAATGAACAGTCACAAAACCAGCTCCTGTCACCTGTTATAAAAGACGGATTGATATATACTGTTACTACCAGGAACAGCCTTATGTGCATTAATGCAGCAACAGGAAAAGAAATATGGTCAACACATATGACGTCAGATTATAACGCCTCACCAATATATGTAAATGGTAATATCTGGTTTTTCTCGGTAAAAGGTGAAGTTCTTGTAATAAAGGCAAGCCGTAAATATGAGGTTGTCGCTCAGAATCAGATGGATTCAGGGATTTGGGCTACACCTTCGATTTTAAGAAATTCAATGATAATGAAAAAACAAAAGTATTTGTACAGGATAGGTGGAGAATAGCTTGCGGTCTTGAAGTCTTGAGGTCCTTGAATATTGATGTTGATTTGCCTTTTACTTTTATCTTTTTACTTTTACCTTTTGCCTTTATTTCTTAACCGGATATCCGACTGTCTGTCCGAAAAGTACCCGCTGATCAGCACGCAAATTTAATTTTGCTGTGAGACCGGATTTATTGCAATTATGGAACCATGATGCCAGACCCAGGGAAGCAGCAAATAAATATACATTGCCTGCAATGAGTCCTGTATCGACAAAATAATATGACTTTTGAATTTCCGGATTCTGCAAGCCGGGTTCCTGGTAACCGGAAGTATTGGAAAGTTTATTCACATCTGCAATGTAGATGAGACGAACGGGAGCCTTATCTCCAAAAGTCGCCTGGCCATGACCAATTGCCAGAGTGCGCAAATCACAGGCAATAACTGGAATCAGCCTGTGATGAAATGCATCATAAAAATAAGTCCCTTCCTCCAGCGCAACATAAAGATCAATTTCCTGCGAGTTGCTTGCAGTTGCTGCAGTTCTTCCAGAAATTCCAAACGGGCCTTTTTTACGATTTACCCCGCATGCTGCCCAGAGGAGATTTGACAGCACCTGCAAAGGCAGCTTTTTATCACTTATTTCACGGATAGTTTTTCGCTGCCTTAATGCTTTTAGAACTGATCCTCCATTATCAGTTTCAGGTTTCAACAATACAATCGGCTTCAGATTCTGTAAAGAAGCATTATCTTCAGATTCAGAAGCGTTCAACGATACTTTTTTCATTCTTTTCTTATCCATTTAAGCCTCCTCTCTATTTTTATCCGGTGTAAAAAAGCAAAAAATAATTTCAGCAGGACCAATAATATATAATTGCCTTCAACAAAAATAAACAAAACAAAAAGCAAAGTAAAATTGTTTTAAATATAGTTTACAAAAGAACTATGCAATGATAATCAGACAAATAAATAATCAGGAGAAAAAGCAGCCTGTCGAAGGACACTATATATATGTTAATTATTACCTGAACGATAATGCTCAGACCCCCAGTGGATTGCAGATTGTAAGAAATTACGCAAACGCAATAAAGAAAATTGGAGGGAAACTCATCTATGAATATGAGGACGGTGGAGTACAATATTCAATACTGAAACTTGTTAAAGACAAACTGGAAATATGGGCACAAATAGTTGGAGGCGGAAATGGCATGTATACTATTTACATTGTTGAAAAAGAGGCGATGAACCAGGATGTGGCTGCTGATGCATTTGATCTCCTATCTCCCATGATATGTATCAGAAAGATTACATTCTCCGTATGATCGAGATGCTTGGTGACCTGATTGCCGGTATCCTCCGACTGATCAAAAAAGGTGAGTTTGAACAGGCTACAGAGAAACTTGAGAACGTCTATAACAAAATGCTTAAGGAGGATTCTGCCTTCTTCAGGGATATACCTGAGAACGAGCTGACAGACAGGTTGCTTCATCAGCATAATTATACCAATGGCCATCTGGAAGTATTGGCAGAACTCTTCAATGCCGAAGCAGAGTTGCGCCTGGCACGGGGTAATAAAACCGGAAGTCGTGAGTATTCGCGAAGGTCGTTGCGACTGTTTTGAGTCTTGCTGAGTGGGCCTTCTGTAAGCAATAAAGTGACATGGATTTATGGCGAGCAAAAAATGAACAAAAGTTTTACATTTTGTTTTTGAGAGATAACTTCCTGAGTGGTTTATTAATCTTAATGGTGGTTAAAACTACTGCAAGTGTCATAATACCACCGAATACTACTGAGGGTACCAGACCCATTAATTTAGCTGTTACCCCCGATTCGAACGCACCTAACTCGTTCGAGGATCCAATAAATATACTGTTTACAGATGCAACCCGGCCACGCATATCATCGGGTGTAAAGAGCTGGAGAATGGTTCCCCTGATCACAACACTTACATTATCGAAAGCACCACTGAGAATTAACAACAGTCCCGATAGTATGAAACTTTTGGAGAGTCCGAAACCAATCATACAAAGACCAAACCCAATAACACAAATGAAAAGTATTTTTCCGGTTTCTCTCATAGGCGGACGGAACATGAGAACGAAAGCCATAAGTGTAGCGCCTATTGCAGGACAGGCTCTGAGCAAACCCAGACCCTGAGGTCCTACATGCAATATATCGGAAGCAAATACCGGAAGCATTGCAACTGCTCCACCAAACAGCACAGCAAACATATCGAGAGTAAAAGCTCCAAGCAATTCCGGTGTTTTAAAGACAAAACTTATGCCGCTTTGTATCCGGGTAAAAACACCTTCGGCAGTTGCAATAACTTCATGCCTGCCGGATTTTATAAACATTATCATAAAGAACGACAGCGTATACAAACCTAATACCAGTGAATAGGCCGGCACTATTCCAAAAAAACCATAGATCAGTCCTCCGATTGCCGGGCCCATTACTGCTGCCACCTGCCAGTTGGCACTGTTCCATGTAGCCGCATTTGCATATAAATTCCTCGGGACGAGCTGACCCAATAGTGCAACCTGGGCAGGACCTAATATTCCGCGCGCCAGTCCTGTTAAAAAGATAGTGACGAAAATTGGAATGATGCCGAATTTTTCGGAGAAATATGCTGCATTTGCACTATATATCAACAAAATTACAGAACCCAGAATAAGTAAAAGAGTGGTATAATTAACAATTTTACGCCGGTTATATAAATCAATATAATGTCCGGCAAAGAGAGATATGCTCACCTGCGGAATCACCTCAGCCAGGCCAATAAATCCCAGCCAGAGCACATTATGGGATAAAGCGTATATCTGCCATCCTACAATAACCGACTGCATAAGGCTTGCCATTGTCATAAAAATGCGATAGAACAGATAAAAACGGAAGTTTTTAACATGTATTACCGCAAAAGCTTCACCGGAAAACCAGGATTTCATATCAATTTATTTTCACAGCAAAAATGCGAAGAAATTACGAATTAAGAATTATAAGGCAGGCAGGGGAAACACAGAGGGCCACAGAGAAGATTCAGTAAACCTATAATTAATACTAAATACAATAAAATACGGCGCGAAGGCTAACCGGAAATTGTGCGAACTTCAGTCAAAACGAAAGCGCTTGAAATTATTTGCACAAACGGACTCTTTTATTTACTTTTCACAAATTAATCTACGATATTTAATTAGATTATTACTTTAATTCTTAATAGTCTGCTGATGAGAAATTTTTCACTTAATAAAAGTAAGATCAAAGTTCTTTTACTGGAAGGGATCCACGAGAATGCCAGCCTGTTCTTCAGGGAAAATGGATATACCGATATTGAATGTCTGAATGGAGCGCTATCCGGCGATGAGCTGGAAAAAAAATTACAGACTACCCATATAATAGGGATCAGAAGCCGTACTGAACTTCGTAAAGACTTGCTATTCAAGACTCCTAAACTATTTGCTATCGGATGTTTCAGCATAGGCACAAATCAGGTGGATATTCAGGATGCCAAAATGCTGGGCATACCTGTATTTAATGCTCCTTTCTCAAATACACGCTCAGTAGCGGAACTGGTGATAGCCGAGTGTATCATGCTTATGCGCGGTATTCCTGAAAAAAATGCCCTGGCTCACAATAAAATATGGATGAAATCATTTAATAACTCGGTGGAAATAAGAGGTAAAACCCTTGGGATTATAGGCTATGGACATATAGGTTCACAGGTTTCCATCCTTGCCGAAAGTCTTGGCATGAAAATTATCTATTATGATATTGAAAAGAAACTCAGTCTGGGCAATTCCAAACATGTAGCAAGTTTGAATGACCTGTTAAAGATCTCTGATACAATAACTGTTCATGTTCCCTTGACAGAATTAACAAGGAATATGATCTCAACTGACCAGATTGCTCTTATGAAAAATGGGGCATGTCTGATCAATGCATCCCGTGGTGATGTTGTTGACTATAAGGCAATTGCCGAAGGACTCAGGTCGAAACACCTGGCCGGAGTTGCCGCTGATGTTTTTCCAAAAGAACCATCATCAAATGATAAGCCATTTGAAAATGATCTACAGGATTTTAATAATGTAATTCTTACACCTCACATAGCAGGCAGTACCCTGGAAGCCCTGGCCAACATAGGACTGGAAGTAGCTGAAAAACTTGTAAGATATAGTGATACAGGTTCAACCATCGGGGCTGTTAACTTCGTCGAGATTGCACTTCAGGCCAATTCCTCCAAACAACGTTTTTTACATATTCATAAGAATGTTCCCGGAGTTCTGGGCGAGATAAACCGCTATTTTTCTTCAAGGGGTATTAATATTTCAGCCGAATACCTGCAGACTGACGCTGACCTGGGTTATGTTATCCTGGAAACAGATAGTGAACTTGATGCTTCAGTTCTTAAAGATCTGAAGAATATCCCGCATACAATACGGGTCAGGATTTTGTACTAAAACCAGTCGTCTTGCAGTCTCACTTTCCTCCAGGAGGACAATTCTTCCTTAAATAGCTGGTATAAAGAGTCGCCAGATGAATAAATGTGCCTTCTCCTTCCGAAATACCATGTGTGCGGTTCGGATAAGCCATAAACTGAAATTGCTTATTGTATTTAATCAGCTCATTGAGAAGCATCTCGGCATTCTGATAATGAACATTATCATCACCGGTTCCGTGGATATACAGCAGGTTTCCTTTCAGATTTTTTGCATAGGTGATTGGTGATCCTTTTATAAAATCCTCCATGTTTTCCTGAGGCAGTCCCATATAACGTTCCTGGTAAATATTATCATAAGTGAGTTCATTGGCTACAGCTGCTATCGCTATTCCGGTTTTGTATATTTCAGGATACTGAAACATGAGGTTCAAAGTGGCAGAGCCTCCCCCGCTCCATCCCCAGACGGCAATTCTTTCAGGGTCGACAAAATCCCATTTCAGTATTTCTTTAGCGGCCATGGCCTGATCGTGGATATTGATCTGTCCTATTTTTTTATAAATTGATTTTCTCCACGCTGCTCCTTTCGGTGCAGGTGTACCCCTGTTGTCGAGTGAAATATAGATGTAACCATCTTTCGCCATATCGCCCATGTAGAGAAAGTTCCGGAATCTGCCAAAAGAATCTGTCACTGTAGCTTCGGCAGGTTCAGTGTACACATAAAATACCACAGGATATTTTTTTGAAGGATCGAAGTTCACAGGTTTAACCATCCATCCGTCCATCTCAACACTGTCAATGGTTCTGATTTTGAAGAATTCTGCAACAGGCTTAATCTTAAATGAATCGAGCCGGGCAACAATACTCTCTTTTTCATTTAATGGTTTCTGATTGGCTACAGTGATGAACTCGCGTGACGGTCGTGTAAAACTGTTTGAAAATGAATGAGCTGCATATTTACCGTTGGGCGAGAAGGAATAACTATGAGTTCCTTTTAATGATGCCGGACTTATCAATTCGGCAGTACTGGATCCATCCAGCCTGGTGCGGTACAGATAGTTCTGAGTGGCATTGTCGGGGGAAGCCATAAAATATACATACCCTTTTTTGTGGTCGACATATGTTATGTCAGTAAAATCGTAATTGCCTTTAGTTACAAGTTTTTCCAGTTTCCCTTCAAGAGAGACCTGGTACAAATGTCTCCAGCCATCTTTTTCAGAATCCCAGAGAATGCTTTTTGTTTCATTCAGCCAAATAAATTTATTGGTAAAGTCAATGGAATAAGGGTTTCCGGGCTGAAAGATATCAACCCATGCCTGATCGGTTTCTTCCGCGATCACCTTGGAATTACCTGTTGCACTTTCAGAAATATAAAGTTTGCTGGAGTTCTGTTTACGGTTAAGCTGCTGAATAAGCAGATAATCAGTAGAAGGGATAAACTCTACTCTTACGAGATAGTTTTGAGCGGGGTCGCCAGGGATGTTCATCCATGTGGTTTTAGTATCAGAAATATTTACAACTCCAACCTTGCAGGATGATGGTTTATCTCCGACTTTAGGATATTCAATAGAAATGACCCGGGAGTAAATGGAATCGGTGTTATTAATCAGGTAGTACTTTCTGATGTTGCTGGCATCAATCTGCCAATAGGCAATTTTTTTACTATCGGGGCTCCAGCGAAATCCGTCACGGCAATCAAATTCTTCTTCATAAACCCAGTCGAAAGTACCGTTAATCAGTGTAACAGAACCATCCTTCGTCAGTGCCTTAATATGTGAAGTGGCCAGGTCTTCAACATAAATATTGTTTCCGCTTACATAGGCAACAGAATTTCCATCGGGGGAAAACTTGGCAAACATTAATGAAGATGCGGGAAGGGTTTTGCCCAATTGACTTAGTGAACCTGATTTCCTGTCAAGCATCCAGTAATCACCTTTTGAATTAAGTCTCCAGACTCTTTTCGTGTTTGTAAACAGCAATACTTTTTGCTGGTCACCAGAGAAAGAATAGTAACTGAATTGAAGCGGATTCTCCGTTCCCATTGGAATAAGCTGTTGTTTGGATAATACTACAGACGGCTTATTATCAGGCAATGTATACTGAACGAGTTCGTTTTTCTCAATACGATAATAGGAATTCCCATCAACCGACCACCTTATATCTCCAACTTGAGAACTGGCAATCAGTGTCACGAACAGAATCGTTAGCGTAAAAATAAATGCTTTTAATCCGGTTCTGCTTTTAATAACTATTTCAGATTTAAACATATTTAAAGGATTTAAGATTGATCATAATATAATTAAGGTCAACATTTTTCATATCAGGCTCCTTCAGTTGTACTTTCTATTAAACGATTTTACACTATCGCTCTCAAGAGGATGCCGCGGACCGATAATTGATATCTCTCCCTTTAATACATTAAATAGCTCCGGGAGCCGATCCATCCCGGACTTAAGAAGTAACCTCCCGAATTTTGTAATACGGGGATCCTCTTCGTACTCAGATCCAGCACCTTTTATTTTCATTTCAGATTCCCGATAAAAGATTTCACGCTCAGCACTTAAGAACATCGTCCTGAATTTGTAGGCTTTGATCTGACGACCCCTCCGTCCGATTTCAGAAAGTTTACTTATTATCGGACCCCGGGATGTCAGTTTTACAAGAGCACTTAAAACAATTAAGACAGGCGACAAGACAACAATCATCATAAGGGCAATATTAATATCTGTTGTTTTCTTTATTGCCAGTGCATAAGAATTATTTGGAATGTTAATAAAACTCAGAAATTTACCATCTGCAATATCTGTTTTAACAGCGCTTGAGAGACTTGGTTTGGAAAATGTAGATTTTAATCTGAATGTAACTCCCATATCTTCACATGTCGTGAGGATTTCCCGTATGTTAGCGGCATCAGGATTCTCTTTTAAATAGAGTACTTCATCAACGAAATCTACTTCAATCAAATCTCCAATTATTCCCGAAAATTTTTCTGATAGTATAATCGAAATGTTTTCATATTTAGCTTTAACCAAAGCTGATTCAGTGAATATTACTACTGCCTTGTATCCCAATTCTTCATTTGATAAAAGATTTTCAATAAAAGCCAAAGAAGAATCGTCGGCGAATATGATAACAATTACATGATTGTGTTCCTTTTCACCAAATCTTTTAAGAACATTATAAATCAATATCCTCCCAAAAAACAGAAAAAGAAATCCAAAGAATGGAAGCTCCGCCAGAAACAGGCGCTGAACATTATATAACCTGAAGAAAAAATAAAAAAGAGCCAGAAGATAGAAAATCGCAATCGATGATTGCAAGTACAACAAAGACAAAACCTTATAACGTTTTGCCGGGATCCCGGTACTTCTGACCAGGTACATTAAAATAAGCCATAAAGGTAAAATCCCGATGAAAAGGATTAATATGTTATTATCAGTACAAAAGAAATCCCCCTTTTCAAAATAGTTGACGAAATATGAAGACTGGAATGCCAACAGAATTGCTAAAACATCAATGGAACTCAATAAATATTTCATGAAATTCCGTCTCTTCACACCCGGATTTTTATGAAGCCGATAATAATTAGTAAAAACATCCATAAACCAGAATGCTTTGTTTCAGGAATTTTGCGTCATTTGCTAAAACTGTGCTCAACGCAGCGAAAGTAATAATTATTCTACAGACGGCTTGTCCTTTTGAGTGCAAAAATAAGTAAGTCCGTTAAATTCAGTTATATCAAGAATTTTCAAACTAGTATTTTCGAGCAGCAATCTGACAGTTTTTTCAGACATATATCTGTTTGTTTTTGAGTCGATTACTCCATACAGCATATTTAATAATGAGTTCCATGGCCCCTCTTCAAACTCAGAATTTGAACCTTGTCCTTCGATTCGATTCAGAGAGTTCCTTGAAGACAAAAAGCCATTTTGTTTTTTATTGTCTGTGAAGCTCCCGATAAAATAACATTTATGAGGCAGAACACAATAAATTGCATGGAGAAAATCCTTGATACTTTTTATATTGTTTAATTTATTCAGATTTACTACAGTTTTTACATTTTTAAGATCTTCAACTTCGAAATAATAATGGTGGGAAGAAGTAAGTATTAAAAGATCAGGGGTTTTCAACAGACCTAACCAATCGAGGTAATTATAAAAGTCTTCATGACCTTCTTCAGCAAGTTCCGCATAAACCAGGCTGATATCAGATTGATCAACTATCGAACTTTTCTGATGATAAGATCCTCTAACTCGTTGGCTATTAATAACATTCTTGTTTTTTAGTATCGCCTTGCTTTTCATAAATTTTTTTCCTGACCTTAAAATAAAAGTATAAAAGAAGTCTCTTCTGTTCAACATGTCAGGACCTCGTTTTGATAAACGGAAAGTCAAAACAGTTTGATTTTCACTGTAAAAGAGATGATTATCCAAGAAATTTGATTGTTTATGTACGAAAAGCCTTAATTCGTAAAAATCAAATAATTCTTTTCAATTATTATTATTAAAAATGCAATTATTTCACTATCATATTTTGCATGAAACCATTAATAATCAGACTTATATATTTGTAATCAGCCATGAAAACTTTTTAAAATCATCTTTTTGGCATTTTGACCAGTGTATTTAAAATTTTGATCGGACAAGTTCCAGAGAATAATAATATTATTGGGATCATATTTTAAGTACCCATCTATGAAATTTAACGAAAGATGCTTTTTGTTTGTCATATATAATGAAATTTTGGCTTATTCACATTTGAAAAGTATAATTTAGCGCCATAAAAAAAGAGTACAATACAATGCCAATAAACATCCCGAATAACCTACCGGCAATTACCATTCTTAAGAATGAGAATATCTTTATTATGGATGAACAACGCGCATCGCATCAGGATATACGTCCCTTGCGTATTGCCTTTTGTAATTTGATGCCACTCAAAATTGTAACTGAAACCGACTTTATAAGAGTTCTGTCAAATACTCCGCTGCAGATAGAACTTGACTTTTTTTATATGGATAAACACGATTCAAAAAATACATCTAAAGAACACTTAAATATTTTTTATAAAACATTTGACAGGATTAAACACAAACGTTATGATGGTCTGATAATTACAGGAGCTCCTGTTGAAAATCTCGAATTTGAGCAAGTTGACTACTGGAATGATATTTCAAAGGTAATGGACTGGAGCAAAACAAATGTAACCAACACTTTGCATATATGCTGGGGGGCCCAGGCAGGTTTATATTATCATTACGGGATTCAAAAATATCCGTTAGAGAAAAAATTATTCGGAGTATTTGAACACCAGATTACTGATAATAAAATACCATTATTCCGGGGTTTTGATGATACATTCCCTACGCCTCATTCGCGTTATACAGAAAACAGGATAACAGATATTCAACAGCATCCCGGTCTGACGCTGGCTGCCTGGTCGGAAAAAGCTGGAGTTCATGTGGTTATTTCAAAAAACAGCCGGCAGATTTTTGTTACTGGCCATTTTGAGTATAATTCAAATACACTCAAAGATGAATATGAACGTGATCTGATAAAAGGATTGGCTATTGATCTTCCGGAAAATTATTATCCTGATAATAATCCAAAAGCAAAACCTGTTGTAAAATGGCGTGCTAATTCCAATTTGTTTTTTGTAAACTGGTTGAACTATTATGTTTACCAGGAAACACCTTATGACTGGATCTGATCATAGTGTTATAATAATCTTAAGTAATTCCTGTTTTGATTTCCCAAGTTTACTACCCACTATTTCAATCATTTCTTTTTCCTTGCCTTCGTTAAAAGATAAATCCTTAAAGAGTACCTTTATTTAAATCGATTTTCACAAATCAAATATACAAAGATAAGGGATGTAAAAGGACGTAGGTATAAAAAATATACCTGAGAGAATTACAAATATTTTTCTACTGCTTTTTCTACTACTAACAAAAAGACCGTTGTAATGTATTGATTTACAAGGTCTATTAATTTAAAGTGTCGGGGTGAGAATCTAATTATTCTATTATATGTCATATTATCAATACAATATTATATTACATTTTATTATAGTTTTCAACTTTTTGTGGACTTAGTTATTTGATATGGATACCTATTTAAGGAAAAGAATGGACATGTTTTGGTGATATGCCAAAAAATATTACCAAAAAAAGTCCGTGGATAGTTATAATTGAAATTTTAAGGTAAACTTAGATCCCTTATTAGGAGCAGAGTTCACTGAAATTGTGCCATAATGATTTTGCATTATTTGCTTTGACAAGCTTAATCCTATTCCTGAACCATTTTCTTTGGTTGTATAAAATGGTACAAAAATATCTTCAATAATATCACNNATCGGCATAGAATGCTTTCAGGTGAATTGTTCCGTTCTTTTTATTGGATAAAGCTTCAATAGCGTTTTTTATTAAATTTATAAGAATCTGTTCAACCTGGGCATAGTCTGCTACTATTGCAATATCTTCAGGATAAATACTTGTGGTGATTTTTATATTATTGGGAATATTCGATTCCATGAGGATTTTGCATTTCAGGAACAGACTATCAATAGTGAATTTGCTTAAATCAGGTTTTGGCAATGATGTTAAGCTTCTGTATTTATCAACAAAACCCAATAATCCCTTTCCTGTTTCTTCAATGGTATTCAAACCGGAAAGTGTTTTTGAAACTATTTGATTATCAATTTTGTCCAATGGAATCAGGTTCCCATCATCCTTCTTTTTAAAGTACCCTGAAATCACAGTTGTAAGAGAGGTGATCGGACTTATGGAATTCATAATCTCATGGGTTAGCACCCTGATCAGTCTTTGCCAGGAATCCAGTTCTTTTTTATCGAGTTCATTGGTTATATCCTGAAAAGAAACCAGTTTAATTGTATTGCTTTCAAATTTTAACTCGATGGCTTTAATTAGAATGCTTTGCAGATGATTGTTTATTATCATTTTATGCAATATCTCCTGACCTGGATTTATGGTATTGATAATTTTAAACATTTCATCATTTGCTATTTTTAAAGACGACAATTGCCGGGGTTGCTGAACATTTAAATATCGTTTTGCAGCCCTGTTATATATTTCTATCCTTCCATTCTCATCGAATGATAAAAGTCCGATATCAACATGGTCAACCACAGTTTGCAGGAATTGGCTGGTCTTCTCATTTTCAATTTTAACACTCTGAATTATCGTATTTAAATTGTTCATTCTGTCATGCAATTTTCTGAATGAGCTGTTCTTTGTATTTTCAGAAAACCGTACGGATGAGTCATTATTCTGAGCCGAGGAAAAGAATTTTTCCAGGTCGGTGTTTGTTTTATTAACCTGGTTTACCAGCAACCAGGTCTGTAAAACAATCAGGAAAATCATACCTGACAGGGTATAATAATATCCGCGGCCAAGATGTTGCAGCACTATTCCAAATAATACACTGGTTAATACAATTAAAGCTACCCGGGCAAGGACATTGATAAAGAATCTATTTAATACCATGGCTGTAACTTTCTATAGGTTATATTTTTGCATTTTATTGTACATAGTCTGTCTTGCTATATCCAGCTCTTTTGAAGCTTTCAGAACGCTTCCGTTATTATTGTTCAAAGCCATAAGCAAGGTTTGTTTTTCTATTTCGGCAAAGGTAGGTGGCTTTTGCTGAAGAGATAGTTGTAGTGTTGAATGTGAGATTATAAAATCTTCAGGCATTAAAATGTCAGAATCACATAATATCACTGCTTTTTCAATTGTATGACGCAACTCTCTCACATTTCCCGGCCAGTTATACTTCATGAGTTTGTCGAGGGTTTTACTGCTGAATTTCAAATGAAATTTCTCATATTTGTTTGCATACTCCTTTAAGAAATGTTCGGCAAGCAAAACAATATCTTCACCGCGGTCACGCAAAGGAGGTATTTCAATCACAATTGTATTAATCCGGTAATATAAATCTTCCCGGAAAAGGTTATTTGAGACCAATTCTTCCAGGTTCTTATTAGTTGCACAGACAAGTCGGATATCAAAAGGGATGGGGGTTTTTGATCCGACCTTGTATATTACCCTGTTTTGAATTGCTGCAAGCAGTTTGGATTGCATGGTAAGGGAAAGATTGCCTATTTCGTCCAGGAACAATGTTCCGTCCGAGGCTGTTTCGAACCACCCGGTTTTATCTTCTTTAGCATCAGTAAATGCACCTTTAATATGACCGAACATCTCACTCTCAAATAACGTCTCAGCAATTGTTCCTATATCAATACTGATAAAAACTTCATCGGCTCTTCGTGAATTATTATGAATTTCTCTTACAATTAATTCTTTACCTGTTCCATTCTCGCCTACGACCAGAACATTTGCTTCTGTCCTGGCTACCTTGTTAATTACCTTCAATACATTTTCCATTGGCTGCGATTTTCCAATCAAAGGAGTATCCTGTTTACAAATTTCCTTGTTTATCTGCTTTTGCCTCTCGCGGAGCTTTTTGTTCTCAATCTTTGATTTCCTGAGTTTAAATGCTGTCTGCATGGTGGTAATAAGTTTATTATTGTCCCATGGCTTTACTACGAAATCGGTGGCGCCTTCTTTAATCGCCCTGACAGCCAGATTTACGTCTGAATATGCAGTTATCATGACAACGGCTGCCAGGGGATCTGATTTTAATATTCGGTTGAGCCAGTATATGCCTTCATTGCCGGTATTGACCCCGGCTGAAAAGTTCATGTCGAGGAGGATTACATCATACTCCTCTTTGTTTATATAACTGATGATCTGATTTGGATTTGAAATACCGGTGATATTGTCAAATTCCTGTTCAAGCAGCTGGATCAGCGCTTTTAGAACCTGTTTATGATCATCGACGATCAGCAATTTGCCTTTCATTTATGTCTATATTATGGACATTATTTGTCCTATTGTTAGGCAAATATAAATATTATTATTTTGATGCTATTGCTTAAATGATTAATTTTCAAAGAGTAAAAAATACTGGTATGGTAATTGGAAATTCACCCCATGGAGCGCAAAGGGATAAATCTCTTCAGGCACTTTAGGCATTTTAGTCACTATATCTAAAGCAGTAGTAAAAATAGAAATATGATCAAGAACTACTTCAAAATC
>PLNF01000117.1 GCA_003141715.1 Bacteroidales bacterium
CCTTCAAGGCTTATCTGGAGAAGTTTCTGAGCCTCAACAGCAAATTCCATTGGTAGTTTATTAATTACTTCACGTGCATACCCGTTAACGATTAGTCCTATTGCATCTTCAGTTGAAATACCCCTCTGATTGCAATAAAAAATCTGATCCTCTCCGATTTTGGACGTTGTTGCTTCGTGTTCAACGATCGCAGTCTGGTTATCAACCTCCAGGTAAGGGAAAGTATGAGCACCACATTTATCTCCAAGCAACAAGGAATCACATTGGGAATAATTTCTTGCATTTGTTGCATTTTTTAAAACCTTTACAAGCCCCCTGTAGCTGTTTTGACCTTTACCTGCAGAAATCCCTTTTGAGACTATCGTACTCTTCGTGTTTTTGCCGATATGAATCATTTTGGTCCCGGTGTCAGCCTGCTGATGATTATTTGTAACGGCAACCGAATAAAATTCCCCGGTGGAATTATCGCCCCGTAAAATACACGACGGATATTTCCATGTTATAGCTGATCCGGTTTCTATCTGTGTCCAGGATATCTTTGAGCTTTCTCCTTTGCACATACCTCTTTTAGTAACGAAATTGAAGACGCCTCCTCTTCCTTCCTTGTCGCCGGGATACCAATTCTGAACAGTAGAGTATTTCACCTCGGCATTTTTTTCAGCTACTATTTCAACAATTGCTGCATGCAGCTGATTTTCATCCCTCGAGGGTGCGGTACATCCCTCAAGATAGCTTACATAGCTTTCCTCATCTGCTATCAGAAGTGTTCTCTCAAACTGACCGGTATTTGCTGAGTTGATCCTGAAATAAGTTGAAAGTTCCATGGGACATCTTACCCCTTTCGGAATATAACAGAATGAACCATCGCTGAAGACGGCTGAGTTAAGAGTCGCAAAAAAATTATCGGTATATGGAACTACTGAACCCATATATCTTTTTACCAGGTCGGGATACTCTTTAACGGCATCACTGAATGAACAGAAGATTATTCCCATTTCAGCCAGTGTTTCCTTGAAAGTCGTCTTGACCGAAACACTGTCAATCACAGCATCAACAGCCACTCCTGCAAGATGCTTTTGCTCCTCAAGAGGTATTCCCAGCTTGTCAAATGTCTTTTTCAGTTCGGGATCGATATCGTCAACACTGTTAAGATTTTTTCTCTCCTTAGGAGCAGCATAAAATATTATTTCCTGGTAATTAATCGGAGCAATTTTAAGATTTGGCCATGTAGGCATTTTCATGGTCAACCAATGGCGATATGATTTCAGGCGGAAGTCGAGTAACCACTCCGGCTCATTTTTCTTTGCAGAAATAATTCTTACTACCTCCTCGCTCAAACCTTTCGGGATCCTGTCCATTTCAATATCAGAATAGAATCCATATTTGTATTCGCCGGTAGTTACATCACTTAATATTTTATCCTGATCTTTCTCCATTTCATATATTATCGAGCTTTTAACCTCCTAACAGACAAACAATTTGAAATTGGTATAGTTAAATTATTTATTGATTTTCTTCGTTAACCTTAATTGTATTTAATCTAAATAAACATACAAAAATATAAAAAAATAGGAATAGTAGAAAAATTATCGTGTAAAAATCTGGTTTTCCCGGATAACCACTCAGACTATAATCAGCAGGATTTGAACCGGGTTCAAATAATAAACCAGGAAGAAGTCATTGAAAGGGTAAGTACAAGAAATTGGCACCATCCGTGTTAGCTTGTGCTTTTTATTTTTTGTCGTAATGGAAACGACAAGCATATATCAGGATATCTGTTTCGTCAACTTGGTAAACTAATCTATGCTCCAGATCAATTCGTCTGGACCAATATCCAGCAAGGTCAAATTTTAAAGGTTCGGGTTTTCCAATGCCCTCATAAGGAGTTCTTTGAATGTCCTTTATCAAAGCATTAATCTTCTTGAGAGTTTTTTTGTCTTCGGTCTGCCAGTAGACATAATCTTCCCAGGCATTTTTTGAAAAAGTAATTTTCATCATTCCTCAATCAAGCTATGTTTAACCTTCTTTCCGGTTTTCATTTGCTCGATTGATTCAAAGAGTCTCTTTGCATTTTTCTTAGAGCTTAATAAATGCAAAGTTTCCATGATGGAGTTATATTCGTCAAGAGATATTAAGACTGTTCCTTTTCCAGATCCTCTCTTTATAATCAAGGTCTCATTGTTATTTTCAACATTATCAAGATAGTTTTTAAGTCCAGTCCTGAATTCGGTATAATTTGCGGCAATCATTTGTCTCTTACTTTAAGTGTTTAATTAAGTACAAATATACGTACTTTATTATTTAATTCCAAATATTTCTCAAAGATTGAATCTATCTCGATTATTTGAGACTCTATCGTAAGAGATTTATGAGAGTTAGTCACCAATGAAGTCCAGTTTGGATTTGGGTTATGCCCGTCCCGGTAGATGGGGAGGAGTTGTCTCGTCGTGATAAAATTGTCTAAGTGGCGCTGCAAAAACCTAGTCTGAAATTCTTTCGCCGAGTATTTTGTTCCGAGTACAAGCTAACTAAGTTCCACCTTATTTACTCTCCTTATATTCCTTTAAAAGAGATTGAAAGATTTCTTTTACAGAAGATATTTTGGTTGCCTTGAAAGCATTTGCACCGCAGAATGCATAACCGTTTTCAAAGTTACCCTTGAGAGCATTTATAAGCGCAACAATTATACAGTAGGGACTTTTTGATATATCACATGTCTTGATGCATTTGAAAGGGCATTTTTTCGGCTGTTTCTTACCTTCTCTGACTTTAGTTATGAAATTACTCAGGATTGCCCTGCCCGGCATACCAACCGGACTCTTAATAATCTCAATATCTGAGCTCTCAGCGTCGATATAAGCCTGTTTGAAAGCAGCCGAAGCGTCACACTCGTCAGTGGTTACGAAACGGGTTCCCATCTGAACTCCTGAAGCCCCCAGGTTAAGAATCTTATGAATGTCTTCTCCGGTATAAATTCCTCCTGCAGCTATAAGAGGAATTTTAGTGTCATATTTATCTTCAAATATTTTAAGTTCACTTACGATTTCCGGTACAAGCTTTTCAAGAGAGTAATCGTTATCGAAGATCTGTTCCACTTTAAAGCCCAGATGCCCTCCAGCCTTGGGTCCTTCAACAATAACTGCGTCAGGAAGATAATCGTAATTGGTTTTCCACTTTTCACATATTATTTTGGTTGCCCTTGCTGATGAGACAATCGGAACCAGTTTTGTATTACTGTCCTTCTTTAAAAAAGATGGTAAGTCAAGCGGAAGCCCCGCTCCTGCTGTAATTATATCAACCTTTTCAGAAATGGCTGTTTTAATCATATCGGCAAAATTGGTCATGGCTACCATTACATTTACACCGATGATACCTAATGTCTTTTCACGTGCTTTGCGTATCTCCTCTTTAAGTCCGTATATACTGGCTTCAAGAAAATCAGATGAAAAATCCTTGTACAAAAGTCCGAGTCCGGCACTTGAGATTACTCCTACTCCACCTTCATTTGCAACTGCGGAAGCGAGCCCAGAAAGAGAAATCCCCACTCCCATCCCCCCCTGTATAATTGGTACTGCTATTGTAAGGTTCCCAATTCTTAGTCCCTTCATTTTGAGTTTTTTAATATTTTTGCAAAGGTAACCTTTTTTAACCTATCTGATTAAGGGAAAGAGATATTTAACAAATATTAAGGTCCAAAGGCGCAATGGCAAAACAGCGTAATGACGCACCCCCTGTGGCTTCGCGACTGTCCCCCTTAAAGGGGACTAATTATGTGATTTTTAGTGAAACTTCACTTGACTGTTGAGTTTTACCCCCTTTAGGGGGGAAGGGGGGCAAATAAAGCCGCAAAGCAGTCAGTATTTGATATTCACTACTTAAATAAATGTTTTACCTTTAAGCTGGTAAATTAAGATTCACATCATGAAAAAGATATTTATTTTATCAATATTCATTATTTCAATTTTTTTCGGTCTTTCAGCACAAACAGAGAAGGAGATAAAGGCTGAAATAAAGCATGTTACAGTTTTCCCCGACAGAGCCCAGATCGATCACGAAACATCTGTTTCACTATTACCGGGAAAAAGTGTTCTCAAACTTTCCGGTCTTTCACCCTATATTGATGTACAAAGCATTCAGGTTAAAGGCTATGGAGAATTTACAATCCTTTCCGTAAATCATCAGAATAATTATCTTCAGAATCTTGAAGACTCCCCCGAGATAAAAAGTATAAGGAGTCAGATCGAGACGCTCCATCTTAAAGTCGAAGATGAAAACGCTGCTATAAATGTACTTAAGCAAAAAGAGGATTTTCTGGCAGCGAACGAGGCCATCCTCGTCAAGACGACAACATTCTCTCTGGAGCAATTTAAAAATTTCATGGATCTGTATACCAATAATATGGATCAGATCACTATGACTACATTAAAAAAAGAAAGGCTGATTAAAGATTATAATAAACAGATTACAGCGCTTCAGCAACAGGTAGCCGACAAACTTGGCAAACAGCAACTGCCCTCCGGTGAAATTCTGGTATCTGTTACGTCGGAAAAACAGGTTTCCGGAAAACTTACTTTCAGTTATGTGGTAGCAAACGCAGGATGGTACCCTTCATATGACATCAGGGTTGATGATATAAAAAACCCTGTAGCAATATTTTATAAGGCAAATGTTTTTCAGAATTCAGGTGTCGAATGGAAAGATGTTAAACTGAGTTTCTCAAATGCCACTCCATGGGTGGCAGGGGATATTCCGGTTCTGAATCCATGGTTTGTTGATTTTTATTTTCCAGTAACAAGAATGCTGAAAGGGAAGGTTGCCGGTGTAAGTACAAACCGAAGTGAACCTGCTGCACTGAATGAAGTTGTCGTTGTCCCTTATGACAAGAAAGAGGAAAAAGCAATGGAAGCTGCTCCTGTATCGGTTCAAAAGCAAGTTGGAGAAACAACAATTACATTCGACATTGCTGTTCCCTACACAGTTCCATCAGATGGAAAAGTTCAGACTGTAGAAATCCAGCGGATTACAGCACCTGCTGACTATAAGTATGTTACTCTACCTAAGTTATCACCGCTGGCTTATCTTACTGCAAATATTACAGATTGGGCAAAATTAAGTCTTCAGACCGGTGAGGCTACCCTTTATTTCGAAAATTCGTTCGTGGGAAAATCGACACTTAATGTTAACCAGTTAAAGGATACCCTTACAATCTCCCTGGGAACAGATAATAGTATCCTGGTAAAAAGGGAGAAACGGAAAGATTACACCAGCAAGAAGGTAATTGGAGCAAACCGGACCGATACTTATTCATTTTTGCTTACATTAAGGAATAATAAATCAAATCCGGTTAAAATCACATTGAACGATCAGATTCCTGTCTCATCGAATAGCAGTATTAACGTTGACCCAGTTGAATTGTCGGGCGGCAAAATTGACCAACAGACTGGTGAAATAAAATGGGATCTTGAGATAAAACCACAGGAAACCAAGCAGATAGTATTAACATATTCTGTTAAATATCCGAAAGATAAAACTGTAATTCTTGAATGAATCAATAATTAACTACATATGAATTTTTTGGGAAATCTTATCTGGCTAATATTTGGTGGTTTTATCATAGCTATAGAGTACTTTATCGGAAGTATTGTGCTTATGATAACCATTGTCGGTATTCCGTTTGGTATCCAGACACTTAAAATGGCTT
This sequence comes from Bacteroidales bacterium, assembly GCA_003141715.1. Taxonomy (GTDB): domain Bacteria; phylum Bacteroidota; class Bacteroidia; order Bacteroidales; family VadinHA17; genus LD21. The sequence goes on from PLNF01000117.1 coordinate 5,702, forward strand.
CACTTTCATTATGGCCATTTGGACGTGATACAAGAGTACAATCAAGAGCTTCGGGTTGTCTTTATATTCTTATGAACATAATATGGCTGATCTCCGGAGGTATATGGATAGCAATCACTCATGCTATATTCGGAGTTATTCTCTGTATAACAATTATCGGTATTCCTTTTGGTTTGCAACATTTTAAACTTACGGCAATTGCCTTATCGCCATTCGGAAGAGATATTGTCAGGAAATGATCCCAAATCGCTTGAAAATCAATTAATGAATTCGGGAAAGAATTTAACCCTGGTTTCAACTGACCTTCTTCTGGAGGGGATCCACTTCAACTTGATTTACACTCCTCTGAAACATCTTGGATACAAGGCCGTTATCAGGGCAATATCTGATATATATATGCCATGAATGGAATTCCGGGACAGGTAATGATTGCTCTCGGAATCAGCTCAAAGTTCAATGTTGAACAGGTTGAACTCAAAAAGGAAGAAATCAGACCCACTTCGATGATAGATGTTACTGACGGATTGGCTTCCGACCTGCTTCATGGCTGCAGGTTGTCTGGCACAGGGATGGAAAGAGTAGAAATAATAAAGGCTTTACCTGGCCCTGATAATTCCTCTTTCTGATTTTCTGATAAATTCCAGGATATAATCTCTGTCAGTTGAGGATTTGAACTCATTTTCCACAAATTCCAATGCCTGTGAAATGTTCATCCCTTTCTGGAATATAGCTCTGTATATTTCATGAATTTCATCAATCCGTTCCTTCTCAAACCCCCGCCTGGTAAGACCTACTGAATTTAATCCGAGGAAAGAGAGGGGATCGCGGTCAGCTTTGATAAATGGCGGGACATCTATCCGAACTTTTGCGCCTCCACCTACCATTACATGAGCACCGATATGAGCGAACTGGTGAACCATTGTGCCTGCACTGAGAACAGCCCAATCGTCAACTCTAACTTCACCGGCCAGGGCGGTCGAATTTCCTATAATAACATTGTTTCCTATAGCACAGTCGTGACCGATATGAGAATAAGCCATTAAAAGACAACCGTTTCCAACAACTGTCTTTCCAACAGCTGCGGTACCCCGGTTAATAGTAGCACATTCTCTGATAGTAGTATTGTCTCCAATTTCAACGGTCGATTCCTCCCCTCTGAACTTAAGATCCTGAGGGATCCCTGATACAATAGAGGATGGGAATATTCTGCATTTCTTTCCGATTCTGGCTCCATCCATGATAGTTGCATTAGGTCCAACCCATGTTCCTGCGCCTATAGAAACGTTGGCTGCGATATAAGCAAAAGGTTCAATAATAACATCTTTGCCGATTTTTGCTTCAGGATGTATAAATGCTAAATTTGAGATCATTAAATCTATTATTTATTTTTTACTACTTGAGCAGTCATTTCTCCTTCTAAAACCAGTTTGTCCCCAACAAATGCCTGACCAAACATTGTAACTATTCCTCTTCGCATAACATCAGCCAATTCCATTTTAAGTATTACAGTATCACCCGGAATTACTTTCTGTTTAAACTTGAGCTTGTCGATTTTAAGAAAATAGGTTGAATACTTTTCCGGATCTTCAAGGGAACTCAGCACAAGCAGTCCTCCTGTCTGCGCGAGCGCTTCAACCAGCAGTACTCCCGGCATAACGGGTTCATTCGGAAAATGACCCTGGAAAAATGATTCGTTAAATGTAACATTTTTGATTCCCACTATAGAGGATTCATCAAGAGCAATTATTTTATCAACCATTAAAAAAGGGAATCTGTGCGGCAGCCGTTTTTTAATCTCTTCAATCGTAAAAACAGGGGGTTGTGAAGCATCATAAACAGGAATATCATGTTTTGAGAGCACTTTTTTCATCTCCTGCCGTATGATTTTTGCCAACCGTGTATTGGCATAATGGCCCGGGCGCGTTGCAACAATTTTTCCTTTTATCGGGTGGCCGACAAGGGCAAGGTCGCCCATAATATCGAGGAGTTTATGCCGTGCGGGCTCATTCGGATATCTTAACTCGGTATTATTAAGTATCCCTGCTGTGTGAGTGTTTATACCAGGCCGGTTAAATAGTTTGGCGATCCGGTCTATTTCAGCCTGTTCAACTTCTTTTTCAAGAATAACAATTGCATTATCGAGATCGCCACCGCGAATAAGTCCTTTATTAAACAGTGGCTCCAGTTCATGAAAAAACACAAATGTGCGGCTTTTGCATATTTTCTCTTCAAAGTCATCAATTGAATCAAGGATCGAATACTGGTTCCCAAGAATTTTTGAGTTATAATCGATAAGAACATTAACGCTGAAATGATCATCCGGATAAACTATCAGATCCACGCCATGTTCCTCATCAGAGAAGGTGATCTTTTGTTTGACCACGAAGTAATTTCTGTCTTCTTTCTGGTCAACAATACCTGCTTCCTTAATTGCTTCAACAAACTTCCATGCAGAACCGCCCATTATGGGCGCTTCGGGTCCGTTCAACTCAATCAGAGCATTATCAACTCTCAGACCATGAAATGCTGCCATTACATGTTCAATAGTTGAAACGGAAGCATTGTTTTGCATAAGAGTCGTTCCCCTCGAAGTATCTGTAACGTGTTCAGCAAGTGCATCAATTATAGGTTTTCCGGGAAGGTCCACTCTGCAGAATTTATACCCGTGATTTACCGGAGCCGGCTTAAATGTAATTATCACACTATTTCCTGAGTGCAATCCTCTTCCGGTAAGGCTTATCTCTTTTGCAAGTGTCCTTTGTTTTTCACTCATCAGTGTTAATTGTTAAATTATAATCCGGGTACAAAAAAAATAAAAATATTTCGAACAATCCAGAAAATTGCCCTTTAACTGAATTTATTACAACCGATTTATTCCCGAATCCTGAACAAAACTACTTCTTTTTCAGAGACTCTATCTCTTTTTCGAGGGAATCAATTTTTACCTTCATCTCAGGTAATTTTTTAAAAATTACTGAAGATCTGAGAAACTGTTTCACATCGATAGCCGGAGAACCAATGATCGCTGTGCTTTCCTCTTTCACATCACCAAGTATTCCACCCTGTGCTCCTATTTTTGTCCCATTTGCAATTTTAATATGGCCGGCAATTCCAACCTGCCCTCCAAACATACAGTTTTTCCCCACTTTAGTCGATCCTGCAATACCTGTTTGCGCAGCCATAACAGTATTCTCCCCAACCTCAACATTATGCCCTATCATAATGAGATTATCAAGCTTAACACCTTTCCGGATTATTGTCGAACCCATTGTAGCACGGTCAATTGTTACATTCGCCCCTATCTCAACATGGTCTTCTATAATAACATTCCCCATCTGTGGGATCTTCATAAATTCACTGTCACTCTGGGGTGCAAATCCGAATCCATCACTTCCGATTACTGTTCCGGCATGAATGATACAGCCTTCGCCAAAAATGCAATCATGATAAATCTTCACCCCGGGGTTGATGATACAATTATTCCCAAGTTTGGTATTATCTCCGATATAAACATGCGGATATACGGAGCATCCATCACCTATTATACAATTCTCCCCTATATAGGTATATGGTCCGATGAACACATCAGAACCGATTTTTGCCGTAGCTTCAATAATTGCTGTAGCATGAATTCCTTTCTTTCGTGGTCTGGATTGATCCACAAGCCGGAGAAGAGAGGCAAATGCCTCATATGCATTTTCAACTTTAATGAGTGTAGCGCCGACCTTAGCCGAAGGCACAAAACTTTTATTAACAAGAACAATAGAAGATTTAGTATCGTATAAATAATGTTCATATTTCGGATTGGCCAGGAATGACAAGGCTCCTGTCTGCCCCTCTTCTATTTTAGCAATTGTATTTACCTTAATATCAGGGTCGCCTACTATCTCACCTTTTAAAAATCCGGCGATTGTTGCAGCAGTAAATTCCATAACATTTAAATTTTAATTATCGACATTCTTTAGGATAACACAGGAAGTATTTAGTAATTCTCTCTGAGAGGAACCTGTGGTCGAACATATCTGACACAGTTGAAATATCAGCTGTTTTTCCACTCTTCAGCAGAATTTTAACTTCAGGAGCATCGGGTGTATAAGCCAGGTTTGAAATGCTATTAGTATAAACATAATAGTCTTCTAAACCAGGATTTATATTTATCAGTTTCTTCGCCAGGTTACCAAGGTCCTTTACCCTTTTTGCTGGGAATGGTTCATTCTGCAGCTCTATTGCGAACAGATCTCTGCGTAACAATCTGCCGGACAAATCTGAAAGTACCTTATCAGAGTGATCAGCCCAGTATTTTGCAGAAACCAGAATATCGGAATCATCGAGTTTCATAAAGTTCGATGCAATCATTCCGGGAGTAAATGTCCCTTCATCTGTGAGATCGGAATGACCGATATTATTATAGAGGAAGAACCTGAGTGCAGGAGTGGTATATAAATCATACCCCTCATTCGCAATTTCTTTTGCCCGTTTAAGAATGTTTACCATGAGACTTTCGGAAGAAAGGACCGTCTTATGCATATAAACCTGCCAGTACATAAGCCGACGGGCAATAAGAAATTTTTCAAGTGAGTAGATCCCTTTTTCATCCACAACCAGACTATCATCCACAACATTAAGCATCCTGATTATCCGGTCCGATCCAACCGATCCCTCAATAACTCCGGTAAAAAAGCTATCCCTTCGGAGATAATCAAGCCTGTCCATATCCATCTGACCGGAAATCAGCTCATGCAAAAATTTTCTGTAGTAAGTTCCCGTGAAGATTTCAATTGCCAGGTCTAGTTTACCGCTATATGTTTCATTCAGCTTTTTCATTAGCAGAAGAGAAATATCTTCATGTGTAATGCCTCTGATTATCGAATTTTCAAGTGCATGCGAAAAGGGACCATGTCCAGCATCGTGCAAAAGTATCGCAATAAGAGTAGCTTCTTCTTCAACCGGTGAAATTACAACTCCCTTGCTTCTGATTGTTGCGATAGCCATATTCATCAGATGCAACGCTCCGAGGCCATGCTGAAACCTGCTGTGATTTGCTCCCGGATATACAAAACTTGTCAATCCCAGCTGTTTTATATTCCGTAATCTCTGAAACCATGGATGTTCGATGAGATCAAAAACAAAATCTCCCGGTATGCTTATAAAACCATAAACAGGGTCATTAATTATTTTTCGCTTATTAGTCAGATAAACCACCTGGAAATTTTTATCTACAAAAATAGGAATTTTACTGAATTACAACCTTCTGAAAATACCTGTTGTTTTTGTTTTGAATTTGTAAGGTTACATATCTCAGATTGTAATGTTCAACAACGATAACAGCAGACAACCAAGTTTTTTCATTCAATTTATATCATGAAATCAAAGTTACAGAAAAAACAGTTATTCAAAACATTAGATTTAATATTTGAAATAGTATAGTTCAACAATACATCAGAGAATGCAGCGAGAGGTTAATCAGAATAGTAACTTTCATTATGTTGAAATGGACATGCAATTTCGTATATTTGATAAAAGCAATAGAACCAAGTGTATTCATGAAGTGCCAAATCAGGACAAATGAACACACAGCAACAGTAAAAGATAATCTGATAAAGATGTGGCAGGTTTATGCGGACAATAGTATAGTACTGGATATAATCAATAAAAATGAATAAAGACGCTATCAGCAAGACTTCTCAGGTGCTGAATCATTCTTCAAACTTTTAGACTAAAAAATTTATTATGGACTTAAAACTACTTACAAAGTCAATTCAAAATCTTTCTTCATCTATTTGGTCTCATCGAATCTTGAATGCTGTTCTGAAAGGTGTCGCAATCTATATTGCTATAACATTAGTGTTCGGGTTGCTTTATTTTTTGTTTGGTTCATTAGATTTTAAGTCGACAGTAGGAGGTAAAACAGTCCGCTTCTTGGACTACATTTATTTTAGTGCTGTTACATTCACGACAATTGGATACGGTGATATTGTTCCTAAAGCTGGAGCTGGACAAGTAATTGTTTTTATTGAATCATGTGTTGAGTTGACTTTTATTCCCGTTTTTGGAGGTTTTCTTGCATACAAATTTTTGCAGAGACCTAATGATATACTACTGACAGACAATTTTTTTATTCGTTACAGAGATCAACATATTTTTCTTTCTTCACGGGTAGGCAACAAAGGGAAAAACTTAATTGACTGCACTGCAACAATTGAGTTAATTCAAATTGTGAACAATGTGAAACGGACTTTGTATAAACGAGAAATTAATACTCCTTTAGTAGAGCTAACCTGGTTTTTAGAAATTCGTTTGGATGGTGATGAAAACACGTCTGCACTTCAACAATTGAAGACACTAATGAAAAATCCTGACACATCTCTAATCCGTACGACAGTTATTGGATTTGATTCTAATTCAGGAAATCTGGTTCATGTTTTCAAGTATTATACGATGGATAAATTAATTTATGGCGGAAAATTTTCAGACGTTTACACTTGGGAAGGAGTTGAACGAACACAACCTAATTGGGCAAACTTCAATAAGGTTGTCAGTTTAACAATGACTGACCAACAATTTATTGACATCCTCTTACAGTAGAAAGTTTGCATCTTGTTTCCACTTTAATATGTGTGAATAATATAACTTCTTTCTGTAATTATGTAACGCCTTCCTGAATAAATGAACTTATCATTGTTCTGCAAAAATTTATTCACAATTTATAATCATTATTGCCCACTTAAATATGATTGATTTTAAATTGCATAAAACAATTTGTCAATCTTACTATAATATCCCCAAATATTAAAACAACCTTATCAAAACAGGATATGAATAAAAGAGAAAAATTGGATGAGTTAATTAATGTTAACGAAGAAAATGCCTTAGAATTAGTCGCTGCCAACAAAAAAGTTGCCTTTCAAAATGATGAGAAAGGAAAACATGTAGCAGAGTTAATTGTTGCTAACGAAGAAAATGCCTTAGCATTAGTCGCTGCTAACAAATTAATTGCCGCTCAAAACGAGCTGATAAGAAAACGGGAAGTAGAATTAATCATAGCTAACAAAGAACTTGCCTTTCAAGCAGAGTTAATCATAGCTAACAAAGAACTTGCCTTTCAATATGAAGAGAAAGCAAAACGTGCAGATGAGTTATTCATTATGAATAATGAACTTAAGCAATTACTTCAATTAAATGCCGACAAAGACCGTTTCATATCAATTCTCGGACATGACTTAAGAAGTCCATTTAATGTGCTTCTTGGTTTATCAGAGTTATTAATAGAAAACATTCGTAAATACGATATTGGTGAAATTGAAAATCAAGTAAATCTTATTAATAAAACAGCACAAAACACGTATATTTTACTGGAAGACTTATTGATGTGGGTAAGAGCGGAATCTGGCAAAATTCCTTTCGAACCACAAAAATTGAAGTTTACAAATATTTGTCATGATGTTATTGAAAATTTAGAACTAAATGCGAAAATTAAAAACATCACAATCAATCATTCTGCAATGGAAGAGATAAATATTTTTGCTGATATTGATATGTTAAAAATGGTATTGAGAAATCTTATTTCGAATGCAATAAAATTTACTAACAATGGTGGACAAATTGATATTTCTGCTGAGCAAACAGACTCAACCATAACAATTTCGGTTTTGGATAATGGAATTGGAATAGAACCTGAGAGTTTAACAAAAATTTTTGATATCTCACAATTTCATACAACAACAGGGACGGCAGAAGAAAAAGGAACGGGTTTAGGATTATTGCTTTGTAAGGAATTCGTGGAAAAACATGGCGGGAAAATCTGGGTAGATAGTGAATTTGGCAAAGGCAGCGAATTTAAATTTACTTTGCCAATATCTGCCGAACAGCCTGATTAATTTGCTGCTTTTTATCTTTTCAATAAGGAATACAGGTCAGCTGACCATCACAAGGCGGTACTTCTATCCTTTTAGCACGAGGGAATACAGCGAGACAGGCCGAAGGCCAGACTTAAAGACTGCCCGAAGGGCTACTCAAACGGATTTTCCTTACTGAAGTCAGGCCTGTAGTTCAGATTGCTATCCATATCCTGAATCCATCCATTTCTGAAACCAAGAGCCTCCATTGTCTCAACAACAGCCTCATACTCTGCATTATATAGTGATCGATTAAGTATGGGATGATGCCTGACCTGTTCTGTAGGATGGTATTGAGACATAAGTGAAAGATGTACCCCCGGTGACAACTCTTCAGCTATTGAAATCAAAACTCTTTTACTCTCTTCAACATGACCCGGCAAAACAAGATGTCTGATAAGCAGCCCGGTTTCTGCCCTGCCTTTTTCATCAATTAAAAGGGTTGATCCTTTCTGATAGTACATCTCCTTAATTGCTTTCAGTGCTGTTTCCGGGTAATCCGAAGCATCTGAATATTCTGATGCAATTCTCTTTGTAACATATTTATAATCGGGAAGATACACATCAATCAGCCCGGAAAGACTTCGAATGGTTTCTAATTTATCATAACCATTTGTATTGTACACTGTTATTGGCTTATAGCCAAGCGCATTCAAACCATTTATTATTGCCTTAACCTGTGGTACAACATGGGAAGGAGAAACAAAACCAACAGCCGGTATTCCATCTGAAAGTAATTTTATTATCTGGTCCAGGACTTCCTCCAGGTTCATTCCGGTATTCCTGATAATTGAAGTGCAACGGCTGATTTCATGATTCTGACAATAAAGGCAATGAAGATTGCATCCCATAAAAAAGATATTACAGATGCCATCTTTTCCGCTTATGACCGGTTCCTCGCCCCGGTGAATACATACTGAAGCAATATTAAGACCTGCATCTGTTCCGCAGTATCCCAATCCACCGTCAAACCTGTTAACCCTGCACTCCCTTGGACATAAGGTACAATTCTCGAGAATTAACCTTTCATTCCTGTCATATATATCTGTCTGTTTCACAGTGTTCACTGAAATATATTAAAATGTTTCCTGTTTGTTTTTAGCTGATTGCAAATATCGAAATGTTTCCTGATTTTCAAGCTACATATTTGAACCACAAGCCTAATACTTCAATATTAATGACATTTTTTTTGGTGATATAATATAAATATATACCTTTGTCATCGAATTGAGGGGAATTTGACCTAGGGGACCAGAGTCCCCTATTTTGTTATCGGTTTTTGGAAAATGATTGAAAAACAGAAAATACAGGGATTAGTCGAAGAGTTCATAAAGGGAACCGGACTTTTTCTGGTTGCTGTAAAAGTAAGCAGTTCGAACCGGATCACTGTACTTGCCGATAAAAATGAAGGTATAACAATAGATGAGTGTGCTGCAATACACCGGTATATTGATAAAGGTCTCGACCGTGATAAAGAG
>PLNF01000015.1 GCA_003141715.1 Bacteroidales bacterium
TTCATCGTGACACCAAACGCTCGTCCACTTATCGGGACTTTGCAAAAACACATGCCAACCCTGACACGGACGGCAACTCAATTAAACCGCCGGGCCGTTATAGCTAATGAGCAGCATAATAACTAGTTAGTCTACTCCAAGGCCACTCATCTATAAAACGCGACCGCTCATTTGGCACATTTGCTTTTGCGCGAAACACGACCCAACACACATGCAAAAGCAAAAGCCAAATGCTCTCGCACCTTTTTATCTGAATTAATTCATCGAGGTTAGACAAAAAGAGTTTATAATATTATTTTTGCTCCAAGGAATATGAGCTTATACGAGATAGTTTTTTAGAAGTGGCAAATATTAATTTGAAATAATGTCAGATAAATCGAAAAAGAGTTTTTTACTCATTGCAATTATAATATGCTGGGCTTTAGACATGAGTGCGCAAGTAGATTCAGTCAAGACTATCGTTTTGAATTCTGTTTATGTAACAGAAAAGAAACCTACTTTTAATACTACCAGTAGAGAAGTCGTTGCACTTACCAACACTGAGATGAAAGAAAAAGGAGCTCAAACTCTGTCAGAGTCACTCGCTTCACTTCCCGGTGTGAGCCAGATAACCACAGGAGCAATTTCCAAACCTGTTATTCGCGGATTATATGGTGATCGTATTCAGATCAATGTTGCAGGTGTGAAACTCGAAGATCAGCAATGGGAAGACGAAGATGGGCTGGTACTTTCCGATGTAGGAGTCGAGCGTATTGAATTGATTAAAGGTCCGGCATCTCTTCTGTTCGGTTCCGGTGCTATGGGTGGGGTAGTGAATATTGTTGAGGAAGAATTACCTGATTCGGGAACTACAAAACAAAATCTAAATTTCAAATTATTTAGTAACACTTACGGTGCAGGTATAGATTATGGATTTAAGAAATCAGGGAAAAATACATTTATGCTGAGAGCTGGCATCGAAAGTCATGCTGATTATTCTGATGGCGCTGGGAATCGTGTTCCCAATACCCGTTTTGCTCTTTATAACGTTGACCTGGGTTACATTGTTCAACGTGAACATTTTAAATCTGAAAACCGGATACTGGCTTCTTTCAACGAATTTGGTTTTATAGCCGATTCTGCCGATCTACATGAAGGTAGTGCAGAACCACGTCTAAGCAGAGAATTTGAAGAAGCACATTATACAGTATTATTTCTATTATTTTCCAGTAAAAATTCCATTCACTTGAATGAAACAACTGAATTAAATGTCACAATGGGAATCCAGAATAATCTACGTCAGGAACAGGAGCGTTCAGATGAAGTAGATCTTAGCTTATCATTAAATACTTTTTCTTTGAATACATCAATACGGAAACAGTTGAGTCATGACTGGACCATGACTAATGGAATTTCAGGGATGTTCCAAACCAATAAAAACTTTGCCAGCCGGATAATCGTACCTGATGCCTCAATTGCAGAAGGTTCAGTCTTCAGTTATGTAAACCGCCGACAGCAATCAGGAAAATTGAATGGAAATTTTGAAGCCGGAATAAGATATGATCACAGGCAAATCATTACTTATCAAACTGGATCGCAAATCTCTCCGGCAATTGAACTGACTCCTTTTAACAAGGGGTTCAATAATCTGAATGGTTCTCTTGGTGAAAGCCTTAATTTAAAGAATCTTCTATTGAAATTTGATCTGAGTTCTGGATTTCGAACCGGGAACCTGGCTGAATTATCAGCCAATGGTTTACATGAAGGCACTCCAAATTGGTATATCGGTAATCCTGATATGAAAGTTGAACAATGTCTGAATGCTGATATTTCTTCTTCATGGCAATACAAATGGCTTACTTTAAGAGGATCGGTTTTCAGGAACAGATTTCATAATTATATTTACCTGCGTCCTACAAATGACGAATTGTTTGGGTTTAATCTCTTTCGCTATGAGCAAACAAATGCTACTCTACAGGGATTTGAGGCAGGAGCAAGCATAGATAATAAAAAGTATTTCAGTTTTTCGTTTGATTACTCTTACCTTGATGCCAGACGAGATGACGGATCATGGTTACCCTTTAGTCCTGCCAATCGTTTTTTATTTGACAGCAAATATTTCCTGCCTGCAAGGAGTTCCAAATATCAAAATGCCTTTATATCTTTTGGAGTAAACTATACTCAAAAGCAGGATCATACAGACATTTATGAAATTCCCTCCCCAGGTTATTGGCTCATAAATGCTGGTGCAGGGGTGAGCTTCAAATCTGTCCGCATCCTGCTGTCCTGCCGGAATTTGGCTGACCAAAAATATTATGATTTTCTGTCAAGGCTCAAATATTACGGTCTTAACGATATGGGAAGAAATATAGTGTTGAATGTAGGATGGCAATTTTAATTATCCAAATATTTTAAAAGCATAAATCAAAATTAAATTTAAATATCCCTTTTATGAAAAATTGGATTCCTCTGCTTCTCTTTCTTCTATTTTGTATCAGTTGCGAAAATGAACAGGAACCTTCGGCTTCCATCGAATTTAAAACAGGTATCGGCTACACTTATCAGGACGCAACTATTTCCAAGGGATCATCCATAACAGTAGGTATTGTAGCCGATAAAGCAGAAAATAATCTTAAAACATACAATGTTTCTGTTTCATATGATGGAGCATTAAATACTATTACTGTCCAAAACTTTACAATATCTTCCGATGAAAACACACATTATGATAAAGATGTGAATTTTACAGTCCGTAACCAGGCAGGCACAGAAAAATATTATTTCACCATTGTTGACGTGGATGGAAATTTAGTACAGAAGATGCTCACTTTTACTATTGAATAATTCTGAATTATCTTCTATCATAGAACACTCCAGTAGTTTTGCAAGCACATTTAAAAGCCGCACCTGTCAACGCGACGCCAAAGCTTTTAAAAGAGCTTACAAAGAGAAAGTTCTGTAGACCAAGATCAATAAATTGGTTACATCATGACAATTTTAAAACACTAGCTATAACACGGACGGTGCTATGAAAA
>PLNF01000005.1 GCA_003141715.1 Bacteroidales bacterium
TCCATTTTTTGTTTTTCTGCCTTTGCAATCTCTTTTGGTGGAGTCTTTTCACTCTTTTTCTGGAATCCACCAAGTAGAATTACCAAGTTACCTTCATCAAAGAAGCAGAATACTCTGAAAATATTACTGCCTACTTTGATTCTCATTTCATATAGCCCGTCAGTACCTTCAAGATGTTTAAGAAATTTCTCAGGTACAATCCGAAGTGTTCTTACTAAACCAATAACAAAATCAACTTTGTCCTGAACTTTTATATTCTGTGAATTGTAAAAATTCCAGAAGTAATTTTTAAAAACGAAAGTATTACGTAAAAATCGCTCAGCCACAAATTATAATTTTGGTCGTTGGTTGCAAAGTTACCTAATTAGACAACATTATCCAAATCTAATTTGAGTTATGTGTTTTTGTTAAGTCCTAGTAAATGGATGAGCATCTTCGAATCATGATGAAATTGTCCTGACGGAGTAAGTCCCGATAGATGGGGATGAATTGTCATGTTAATACAAAGCTGTCAAGGTGTGTTCTACTAGGGACGGAGTGCATGTCGTTACCACCAACGGCCCGGCGGTTTAATTGAGTTGCTGTCCGTGTCAGGGTTGGCATGTGTTTTTGCAAAGTCCCGATAAATGGACGAGCTTTTGGTATCACGATGAAACTGTCCAGATGACGTGGTCCCGATAAGTGGGNNCAGGATTTGTCATGTCACGATAAAATTGTCAAGGTGGCGTGCAAAAACCATGACAATTGCGCGTCGGCCGGCAGCCCTATTGACTTTGTCTCGGCAGCAGGAACAGTCTCGATATCACAAGATTTTATAAGTTGAGATAAATTTAATACCATAGACTTTTGGGGCTGATAATGAGGCTGTCCGGGCTGCCGAAGGCAATTAATTAAACCGTCCGAGTTATAAAGCGTTTTTTTAAATCCTGCTAGATGGATATTCATTTAAGGGTCACGATGAAATTGTCCAGATGGATCCAAGTTCTGGTAGATGTGAAGAAATTGTCATGTTACCATTTTTTATTTGCAAGAGCCAATAAATCGTTTCGCCACTGGTCATTGTCAATCATTGAATGTGTTGATTTAGATCGACAAAATAGTTGCATTCGAATTGATTGAGTAGGGCTAAGATTCTCGATTAAAAATCTAAGGACATCTAACCGTTTTGTTAAATAGAGCAACCCGTCATATTTATAAACACTCTCATCACTCCACCTATTTAATAATATTTCAAAAGCATTTAAAAACAACAATTTATCAATGAAAAATAATTCTAATGGTATTTGAAACCATAAACCTCGTTGTTCCGAAAAGTAAACCTTAAGTAATTCTAAATCTGATTCTACAAATGTTCTTAGAATAGTTTTGACATAATAACCAGCAATTGATTTATCGGATTTAGAAATTAGCCATTCTCTCAATCGATCTCTAATTAATTTTTTCTGGTCGTCATTACCATACAGTTCTATTAACTCGGTAGCAAAAATTTCTCTGCCTCTGATTATTAATTCATCAATGATAGCATACCTCCTTTCTACTCCAAATCCACCTAATAATTTTTTTAGGTCTTTGAGAGCCTCAAGTCCTCCATCCTTATCATTTTTGTGGGAAGATTCAAAATCCATCCACCATTGATCAAATTCTAATTCCATACTTGTTTTTTTTACACAAAATTATCTCATTAGCAGGAGCTTGATGCCTTATAACGGCCCGGTGGTATGGGGAGTTGCCGTCTGTGTCAGGGTTGGCATGTGTTTTTGCAAAGTCCCGATAAGTGGGCAGGATTTCCGTGTCACGATAAAGTTGTCCAGATGGCGATGCAAAAACCATGACAACAGGAGCGTTGGCCGGCAGCCCTATTGACTTTGTCTCGGTAACAGGATTAGTCACAGTACCGAAAGTTTAATAAGTTGGTTAAATTTATTCGCATAGACTTTTGCAGCTGATTACGAAGTTGTCCGGGCTGACGAAGGCAATTACCCATACCATCCGTGTTAGGGTTAGTTTTTTTTGGACATTGGCGGCAATCCAGGTAGATGGACAGTAATTGTCATGTCATACGAAATTTGTCAAGATTAACAATCCGATTAATATGCAGAAGTTGTCTCGGTTAAAGAATTTTGATTTTATTATGCCCTGTTTCTATTAATGTATGTACCCAAACTTTCTTAAAAACTCATCTGCTTGGTTGAATGCTTTTCTTTCAATTTCTTTATCAGGCTGTGGCCAACCACTATCATTTAAATATGATGGAGTAAATAAATGCCCTACACCATCATAAATCCATAATTCACAGTAATTCCCATTTGCAAGCATTTTATCATAGAACAACTGAACGCCATCTAAAGGTGTGACTGAATCATTTCTTCCCTCAAGGATAATTGTAGGTGGTAACCCTTTACGAACATGTTCAACCGGATTTACGCTGCTTAAAGATACATTCGGACCAAAAACACTATATTTCCATTCTATACTTGGGGAAACAAAGGAAACCGCCGGTGATACAAGTATCATGGCATTGGGAATTGAATTTATATGTGGTATTCTTAGTGAGTCATTAAATATTGCTGTAGAAACGACGAGATGTGCGCCAGCTGACCACCCGTACGCAACAATACTATCAGGCGATATATTTAACGAATCTGATTTTAAACGCATCCATTTGATCAAGTCTCTGGCATCTGACATTGATTCGATTGCAGTTATATCTTTACGATTTGTCAATCTGTACTGTGCAGCAATTGCTATCATTCCCAAATCTCTAAAATGCTTTGCCTTTCCGAATGCCCATGAAGGATTCCCCCCATTCCAACCTCCACCATGAAATATAACTATTGCAGGCCTTTTTTCTCCTTTTATGATATTATCGGGGGAAAATATATGTGCTTGCAAGTTAAATCCGTTTGTTGTTTTATATGTTTTTACTAAATGATCTTTTTGGCCTTCTAATATTGAAGTATATAGTTCATTTATCTTGGTTTTATAAATCTCTGTTCTACAGTTTGAGTTAAACTTTTTTAAATAGTTTTCACTATTTGCTATCCCATTATCTTCAATATGTTTATACAAATATTCTGATAACCAATAATCTAACAGGGTTTGATTTTTAAATATCTCGGGAAGAAGCTGAAATATTGCATCCATTTTCTTCAGGTTGTAATGTTTAGACAAGCTATTTGCATTTATTATTATATCCGCCTTATAATCGATCCACGACACACAAAACCTTTTATAGTTCGATAGATCAAAAAATTCTAAATTGTCAATTGATGGTGAATTTACATAATCCAAACTAGCCTGACTCAATATGTCTTTTTCACCGGTATAATTGAAATGTCTCTCAGGATATTGAACAATTAATCTGTTAAATCCTAAATTGACATCTGCTTTGAAAAGTTTAGTAAAATCCTTTGAAATATCTTTATTTCCTTCGGGAAGTGAAGCGAGTGGATTTAAGAAAAGTCCTTTTAATGAATCAATAATTGAGATAAATCTTGATTCTTTTTGACTATGAATTTGTACCCATTTATTATTTAAGAAATCATTAGTTACATTATTTAGTATACTTGTTTTTTTTAAATAATCGTTTGATGATTTTAAATCACCTTTATACTCAAGGCTTGATAAATCCCCAGATTTAAACCTTAGCTCTATTGTATTACCTGGTTCCGTAAAAACTACCCAATATAAATTAGCATAAGTTACTTCATAAAAAATTGGTGAGTTTATATTATTAGAAGTAAAGTTAAATTCTCCAGACTCTGATATCGGAACAGTATTTTCTCCAATTTTAATTGTTTTATCAGTGGCATTGATAATTGTACCTCTTATCTGGGCATCTTTTATCCCCTGAGAATAAGTAAGATGTGATATTGTTATTAGTAAAAAGATAAGTAGGGCGCGTCTCATGATTTTAGTTTTAAATATTTTGCTCGAATCAATAGACGAATATTATTTCAGATTGCTGCATTCTTAAAACTGGCATACCGACCATGTTTGGGTTAGTTTTTTATTCTTTCGATCTTGGCGGCAATCCATGTAGATAGATAGGTATTATCTCGTCATACTAAATTCGTCAAGGTTGACAATCTAGCTAAATGAGATGTAGGTATCTCGTCTCAACAAATTTGTCAAGGTAATCGGTCAAGGTAAATGGATAAAAGTTGTCTCGTTTAATGAACTTTGCTTTTTCTGTTAGGGTTAGTTCTTTTAGGAATTGTCTAACGTGCAGGGAATCAGAGATTAACCCTAACGGCCCGGCGGTTTAATTGAGTTGCCGT
>PLNF01000094.1 GCA_003141715.1 Bacteroidales bacterium
TTTAAGGATTAAGTTGATAGGAAGGACAGGCAATACAATGGCTATTGGTGCAAAGCTTGAATTGTGGGACAAGGGAAAATACCAGTTTACTGAGAACTTTCTGACAAGAGGATATGCCTCTTCCGTTGATCCGATCGTTCACTTTGGCCTTGGGAATGATATTTCCATTGATTCAATAAAAGTTACCTGGCCGGCAACTCGCTATACTTCAATTCTGAAAAATATTGCTGCCGATCAGACTCTTGAAATAAATGAAATGAATTCCATTCCTTCAAAGGCTGTGGTCAAAGTTTTGAAGAAAAATGACCTGATGTTTAATAAGCGCGAAAATGTTATAAATTATGTACACGAACAAACAGATTTTGTCGATTTCGGACTCCCACAGAAAATAATACCGCATAAATTTTCACAGATTGGACCACGCATGGCAAAAGGAGATATTGATGGTGATGGCCGTGAAGATCTCATCATTGGTTCTACAAATAAGTTACCAACAACGGTATTTCTAAGGAAGGGGAATGGATTTGAAGAAACTAAATTTGAAGGATTGACAACGCAAAAAGATTTTTCCGAATCAGATCTTGCGATTGTGGATATTGATAATGATGGCTATAATGATGTAGTTGCCGTCGCAGGCGGATATGAAAACAAAGATGAAAGCGAATACAAACATTATCTTTACGAAAATCACAATGGTACTTTCACAAGAACCGACCTTCCTATTCCACCATTTCCTGCTTCAGTTGTGCGGGCATGCGACTTTAATCATGATGGTTATGTGGATTTGTTTGTTGGTTCACGGGTAAAAAAAGGAATGTTCCCATATGCTAACCATTCCTGGCTTATTATCAATGATAAAGGCAAACTGACCGTTAATGCTGCTTCACGTTTAGACCTTGGAATGGTTACCGATGCAATCTGGACTGATTATGATAAAGATGGTTGGGAAGATTTACTTGTTGCAAGAGAATATAATTCTCTGGTGCTTCTTAAGAATATGAATGGGAAAGAACTTGTTCCTCAGAACATACCTGAACTGGAAACTCATCAAGGGATCTGGTCCTCTCTCGCTGTGGGGGATTTTAATAAAGATGGTTACGATGACTATATCGCAGGTAATCTGGGTGATAATAACAGGTTTGACATAAGCGATATGTATCCCCTTCAAATTTATGCAGTTGATCTGGACAGGGACGGCATCATAGATCCGCTGATGACTGCTTATTGGCCCGACAGATACGGCAAAATGACTGAGTACCCGGTCAATTATCTGGATGAACTCCAGGGCCAGTCAAATTTTTTTAAAATTAAGTTTAAGGATTATGTCACTTTTAGCTATGCCAGCATCGGAGATATGTTAGACGAAAATATATTGAAAAGAGTGGAGTTTAAACTTTTAGTAAATACTACTTCAAGTTACATCTTATGGAATGATAAAGGTAAATTCAGATGGGAGAAGCTGCCAAAAGCATTGCAGGTTTCACCGATCAAGAAGATGATTGTTCAGGATTTTAATGGTGACGGTTATCCTGATGTTCTGGTTGGAGGCAATGATTATACTTATGATGTGGCTACCGGATACTATGACGCAAACAAGGGGATAGTTTTATTGAATAAGGGTGAGAAGCAGGAAAAGGGAAAGCCGTCTTTTGATGTATTAAGCCCGTCTCAAAGTGGAATCTTGCTGCAGGGTATGGTAGAGTCATTACTCTATTTTAAAGGAGATACCTCTCTGGTTGTTGCTGGTTTCAACAGAGAGAAGGTTTCCGTGTTTGAACATGTCAAATAAGCTATTCAATTCTTACCAGATCACCCATCCTGTATTTATATTTTACCACCTCTTTACAAACTGAACAATTGCGTAAAGGCGAATTACGTGAGTGCGTAAAAATTTCAGCCGTTATTACTCTGTCTTTAATTCCCAGAATCTTCATATCAGCTTCAATTGACCTGTTCAGCACCAGTTTTCCATCTGTATTAATAAGTATCAGAGATTCAGGCATTTCTATATATCCGTTAAATAAAGAGATAGTAATTATTGCATCTTCATTTGCATCATCATCAATTAGTCCGATTACAATTTTTGAAGGGTCTATGACGTATCTTATCTGATAAGCATTTGGTGCGACATAATTAACCTGCTTGTCGACAACAGTAACAATACCATCCTGTGCAACTGTTTCTTTTGGTTCATTAAATTTATCCATTGCATATTTGATTGCAACATCCAATACTTCTTTCTTAATTAAGTTTTCGGATCTGGTTTTATTATCATTATGTGCACATGATAATAGCCAGGGGATAAGAAATACCATAAAAAAGCTCTTTTTCATAACTTTCAAATTACTTAGTATATTTCAGCCTGAGATCTATACTCTTGTCATAAACAAAATAACAAGGATCGTCACACTGTGTTTTATCATATCTGACTCTTGGAGTAGCTGAATCAATCACGATGTAATAATTATCATGTATATAATAAGTAGCTGTAACAGTATATTTTTTATTCAGCGTTACCGGAATTGTAGTCTGTGTCCCTGAAGTTTTGAATGAGCTATATAACACACTGTCTTCGATATTGCCTTCATAAACATTAATTTGTGTTTCAAGGCCAAAATTTGCTAAATCCATCTTCACTTCAAGATCGGTTTTTATCGGTTCATCAGCTGTGCAATCGGGGCATTTGACAATAAGACCCTGATCTTCACATGAAAAGCATAAAATAAATGCAAATACCAGGAATATTTTGGTTGTAATTTTCATAACATTAATTAGTACCACTTTAGTGTTTTCCCCTTTGTTCTTGCATTATCGAAATAAAGATTGTATGAAGCTCCAAATCTTAACCATACAGGACCGATATGATAAAAATCAGAATTCATGTAATCGGCACCGAGCGAAAATGAAAGATCCTTCTTTGTCCATTTAAATGAGAAAGCCGGAATAACCATGAATTTATTTGGAGGTACAATTAAGGTCCCTTTAAGCTCATTTCCAAAAGCATAACCTGCTGACAGTGATGTTGAAAATTCAAAATTGCCTCGGAAAGGATAATCGGTAAGGGAAAAATCTTTAAACAATCCTGCATAAACAACCGAGCCTTTATTCATGTACTGATAGAACATATGTTCAGATTGTTTAAGCAAAACCCTTGTATACCATAATTTAATATCACACCCCAAAATAATTCCTCCGTTCAGATATGGTTCCTTGAATGAAAGACTTGCTCCGGTATAAATATCATGTAGAAAAAACCTGGAGGAGGCCATCATATCTACCTGGTCAATTTCATACTTAATCTTCCCGGGAATCTTATTGTCTTCAAGGATCTTGAGGATATCTTTTCTACGGTATTTTGATGCTACACTATAAGGATTTATAGCATTACTTCCCTGGCTAGCCCATTTGTTGCCGATTTTAAGCAGATATTCTGTTGCATCTCTTTGATCAGCAATTATAGTAAGCGCCAGGGCATTGTGATTCGAAGTATTAGTTGCATAAATATCTACGCCTTTACTAAAGAGAAGCCGCATTATCAAAGTATCACCATTCATGGCAGCCATCAGAAAAGGCGTATAACCTTCATTATCTCTTGCCTCCAGATTGGCACCTTTCTGAATCAGAAGATCCGCAATATCAGCATAACCCGCCCATATTGATGCCAGTAGAGGTGTAGATCCTTCAATTGTCTTTTTATCTATCGAAGCTTCATAATAAAGGAGCATGTCGACAGTCTGAAAGTATCCGTATACTGATGCATAATGAAGAGACGTAGCACCATATTTGTCAGTAGCATCAATATCAGCTCCGGCTCTTATCAGGGCTTCGGCAATTTCTGCATTCTGATTTTTTACAGCCATAAGAAGCGGAGTTACCTGCTGTGTCGTCACCTTATTTACATCTGAACCGTAATCAATGAGTATCTTAGCAACATCAGTCTGGTTGTTGGAAACCGCAAAAACGAGAGGTGTGGCGCCTTGATCAGTTTCTGCAAATACATCGGCTCCATTCTGGATAAGACGGTTTATTTCCAGGGTGTATCCTTTAGAAGCAGCAATCATCAGGTTGTAGTCGATTGCACCCTTATAAAATTCTGGAATATAATCAGTTGTATCATATGATGCTGTATCAGGTTTTGTAACTTGTGAATGCACACCTCCTGATATGAATAGTAGTGTCAGTGCAAAAAGAATCCGTATATTTTGTAGCCTAATTGACAGCATAGATTACAAAGTTAATTTTTTGATTCTTTTTTTAAAATAAACCTTTACAGATTATTAATAATTTCACAGGGGGTAATGTCTGTACATCAACACAAATCGTGTGCCAGAGAGGCTAAAAACCTGATTTATTAACCAAAATTGGAATTTTTATAGTAATCTTGACGGGGGAATAGGAATACTTTTTATTTTTGTCTGGTGAAAAATGAATTGGAGTTGATAAGAAAAAGTAAAATATTGCTGGTTACACTCTTGTTATTATTTGTGAGTTCTAATCCCGGGGCAAAAGAAAACAGTTTTGTCCTTATTGATAAGCTTGTACCAAATAATGTCCGACTGACGAATAGTATCTCATCAGGGAATGAGTTCGCCGGTGTTGAAAAAACTGTTAATGCCTTTTTAAGAAAGTGGTCAATAGCAGGTGCTTCAATAGCTATCGCCAAAGATGGGAAACTGATTTTTGCCCGGGGATTTGGATATGCCGATACTGCATCAAAGACTGAAACTCAACCATATAGCCAATTCAGAATTGCAAGTATTTCAAAACTGGTTACAGCTGTTGGCATTATGAAGCTTCAGGAAGAGAGAAAGCTGGCTCTGACCGATAGTGTTTTTGGTTCCAGAGGAATTCTGAATGATCCATACTACGGGGAACCTAAAGACAAGAGAGTCTACAGAATAAACGTTGCCGAACTCCTTAGCCATGAAGCCGGATGGACGCAGCGTTATGGAGATCAGATGTTTATGCCTTTGGTGGTAGCGGAAAAGATGGGAGTAAAACCCCCTGTTGACACAAAAGCTATTGTGAAATTTGCCCTTGAGAAAAGACTCCATTATACACCCGGAACAGGAAAGGCATATTCAAATCTTGGCTACAGTATACTAGGTCTGGTGATAGAAAAAGTATCAGGCATGTCATATGAAGATTTTTGCCGGAAGACAATTCTTGAACCTCTCGGCATTTATGACATGAAAATTGCCGGGAATCTTCCTTCAGAGAAAGCTCCTTTCGAAGTTACTTACTACGAACCTGCCGATGTTTTACTGAAACCATCAATATATGGGACAGGCGAGATGGTGACCCCCAGTTATGGAGGGAATGATATAAAAGCTCTTGGAGGAGCTGGAGCATGGGTTGCAACCGCTCCGGATCTTATGCGATTATTACTGGCTATTGATGGTTTTAAAACTCCTCCGGATATTCTTACCGATCAAAGTATCAGATTTATGACAGATATTGATAATGGGTTTGCACCGGTAGGATGGAAGGGGACAGTTTTAGACGGTACGTGGTGGCGAACCGGTTCCTTTCCTGGCAGCGCCGGTATGATGAAACGACAATCTGATGGAATATCCTGGGTTGTTCTCTTCAATTCAAGCGCCTGGAATGGTCCTGAAATATACTCCTATATCAGTAACATGATGTACCGTGTAATATCAAAAATAGACCCATGGCCTGAATATGACCTTTTCAGCTATTCCCTGCCAATACCTCTGAAGACAACTTTAACTGAATATTTGAGCAGGTAGTCATGTGTTTTGCCGTATATGTTAACCTTATAAGGGAGGAATTTGAAAACCGATACGGTGCCACCTTAATCGATCCTGACAAATACAAGCCAGGTTATTATTATCATGCTTTCAGTCTCCCGGAGATACCAGCCATCTGTTCGGGAAATCCTTCAGGAATTCAACTCTTAAAGTGGGGATTGATACCGGCATGGACTAAAAGTATTGACGATGCGAAACCATAAGCCCCTGATTAATGACCGTCTACCTTTATTGCGCCACAAACTGATAGGTCAGCATACCAAGCTGAATCCTGGGTGAATTGACATCAGGATTAAATCTGGATAGCAGGGCTGTATTTACTGCTGTTTCAATAAGACATGGATCTGAAGCAGTACTTTCTCTATCAACGACTTGTGCCTTCTGGACAATTCCATTCTGGTCGACTTCAATTGACAGAACAACTGTGCCTGATCCCTCACATTTATAGATCGGGATTGGCAGATAGAGGTGATTACGGCCAATCAGGTCATAATATATTCTTGTCGGACCTTTGTAATTTGCAGCCATTTCCTGTGACGGACTGGGCTTAACTTTCTCTTTCTCTCTAATTGTATCTTTTTCAAGTGTAAGGTTTTCATCTCCCTTGGATTCATTCAGTTTTTTTTGTTCATCAATATAATTATCAACTCCCAGTTTGCCGCTTTTTATAAGCTCCTCCTTGACCTTGTCTATATAATCGGAAGGATTTATCTTTTCAGTAGATTTGCTGGAAAGATTTCTGGCGATATTGAGCATCTCCTCATCCCCTTTGAGGACTTTTTCAACAGATGTTGCAGGTACCTCAATAATCTTTTCCTTTTTTGTCACAGGCATTGCTTCAGGTGCAAGCTCTACTTGATATTCTGCTGCTAGAACTTTCTGTAATGACCTAAGCTGTAATGACATGAATATTATTCCGGCTATCAGATGAATAATTAGTGTACCCAGAATACCAGCCTGTTTCCCTTTATTTTTTCTCATACACTGCGAAATTATAAATTATTACTTTTGTATCTCTATAAGTACCATTTAATAATTTATGAGTATCGGCTATTTATAATAATATAACAAAAGATTCCTCGATTGCGCTCGGAATGAGGAATCTCAACTCGAATTGCAAAATGCAAGAAATGAGAGAGAGTTTATCACGAAGTAACACTAAGGGAAAGACCTATTAAAATAAAATTGAAAATAAATCAAGATAAATGATATATTATGAAAAAAGAATTAATCCTTGAGATCATCCAGGAAAGGTGGAGCCCTTACTCATTTTCTTCAATACCTGTTGAAGGATTTAAATTGAAAGCAATGTTCGAAGCTGCAGCCTATGCTCCTTCATGCAATAATGAACAACCGTGGGTATTCGTTTTCTCAACTCAGGAGGAAAAAAAGGTTTTCAATGATTATATAGGATTCCTTGCAGATGGAAATAAAGTGTGGGCCAGGCATGCTTATGCACTCGTAATAAGTATGACACGAACTAAATTCTCATATAATGGCAAACCAAACCGATATGCTTTTCACGATACCGGCATGGCTGTAAACAACCTTCTGTTGCAGGCTCTTGCTTTGGATATTTATGTTCACCAGATGGGAGGCTATTCAATAGAAAAGGTTAAGGAATACTTCAAATTAGGAGATGATATTGAGCCTGTGGCAATGATGGCAGTGGGATATCTTGGTGATGGATCTTTGCTTACTCCTGAACTGTTAAAGAGGGATGAGATGCGAAGACCGAGGAAATCAGTTAATGAATTTGTATATAAAAACTACCTCTCTCATCTCGCTTTCTAGTTAAAGGAGAAGATTATTTACTATCGCTGTCAGACTTTTTAATCTTTTTTCTGACCTTGGGTTTGACAGGTTTATTGAACTTTTGATTTTTAAATAGTCCGTTTTTTATCCCATTAATGAATTTCGCCCAGGCAAATGGATTAAGAAGGTTGTTGATCGGGTATTGTCCCCTCGTGGACATAGCACTGAAATTCTGTTCCATAGCATATCTGTAACCAGCTTCAGGAGAGACTTTGTAATTCCCCTGATTCGCTATTGCCACATAAATTGAGGCGATATTATCATTCATGTTTTCAACAATCGGATCAACAGGTCGTGCCTTGGTTATATCTTTAATAAAATCACTGTAATTTTTCCATGGCATGATGTTCACTTCTTTAATTTGAATAGTATCTATGTCCAAAGCTATATCAACTTCACAATGCCTTTCTTCGAATGTTCCAGGAATTATTGTATGATATCTTTTAAATCCTAAAGCTCTGAAGAAAATAGTATCCCCCGGGGTACTGGTAATAGAATAGATTCCGGTTCTTTCACTAAGTGTCCCCTTTTTAAACTTTTTAGAGACAACAGCAACACCAAATACAGGCTTATACGACTTATCTGTAATTATTCCGCTAACCTGAACGTATTTCACATTTTCAATTGTCTGGCCATAATTGGCAGAAACAGCAAGGATGAAAAGTATGATTGTACAAAAAAGTTTATTCAATTTTATAAGTTGTATTAAAATTAAATCAAATAGCGATGCAAAATAAACATTATTGAGTGTAACGATGAAATATTTAACTATATTTTAACGTGGTGTGTCAGAAGATTGGTTATTATTCGAATAACTCGATAACTTTAACTTTATTATAAAAGCATATATGAAAAGAGTTTTATTACTGGGTGATGAAGCGATAGCACAGGCAGCATTAGATGCAGGATTAAGCGGGATGTATGCATATCCGGGAACTCCTTCAACCGAGATCATGGAGTTTATACAATCATCCAAAGTTGGTTCTGACCGTAACGTTCACAGGGAGTGGTCCTCGAATGAAAAAACTGCCATGGAGGCTGCACTCGGAATGTCTTATGCCGGTAAAAGGGCAATGGTTGCAATGAAACATGTTGGTCTGAATGTTGCTGCCGATGGATTTATTAATTCAGCCATTACCGGAGTAAATGGTGGTTTGATTATAGTATCGGCAGATGACCCATCCATGCATTCTTCCCAGAATGAGCAGGATTCGAGATTTTATGGTAAGTTCGCTTTCGTACCCTGCTTTGAGCCTTCAAACCAGCAGGAAGCCTATGACATGGTTTTTGACGCTTTTGAAGTCTCGGAAAAATATATGATGCCGGTTCTTGTCAGAATAACCACTCGACTGGCTCACTCAAGAGCCAGTATTAATTTAAGGGCAACCCTTCCTCAGAAAAAGCTTTCCCTTCCTGTTGACCCACTGCAATTCGTTCTGCTTCCTGCTATTGCAAGAAAAAAGTACAAATCACTGCTGTCAGCATATGAATCATTAAGGTACGAAAGCCTGATTACAAAATATAACAATTTTAAAGACGGGAGTAAACGAGACCTGGGAATAATAACATGTGGAATTGCATATAACTACTTTTTAGAAAACGTTGGAGAATCTATCAGTGATTTTCCGGTACTTAAAATTTCGGCATACCCTTTTCCAAAGGAGCTGATTAAGGATATAACCGGAAGATGCAAAGAGATTCTTATTCTTGAGGAAGGAGCCCCTGTTATTGAAGAGGCCATAAGAGGAATCCTGGACGATGGGATAAAAATCCGTGGAAGACTTGATGGAACTGTTCCTCGTGATGGAGAATTAAACCCAGCAATTGTAGCAAAAGCCATTGGATTACCAGTAAGTTACGGAAAAGCCGTACCGTCGCTGGTTAAGATGAGACCGCCTTCCTTTTGTATTGGATGCGGACATGCTGATATGTTCAATTCTTTAACCGAAGCTATTAAACCCTACGGTTCCGGGCATGTTTTTTCCGATATAGGTTGTTACACACTTGCAGCTCTCCCTCCATTTAATGCAATTAATTCCTGTGTCGATATGGGTGCTTCAGTTACGATGGCCATCGGAGCTTCCGATGCCGGATTATTTCCATCAATTGCCGTTATCGGTGATTCAACTTTCACGCACTCGGGTATGACTGGTTTACTTGATGCTGTTGTTAAAAATTCGCCGGTAACAATCATTATATCCGATAATTCTACTACAGGGATGACCGGTGGTCAGAAATCACAGGCCACAGGAAGGATAGAACAGATTTGTGAAGGGATCGGAGTTAAACGAGAGCACTTGAGAGTCATAGTTCCTTTACGTAAGAATCATGCAGAAAATGTATGTATCCTGAAAGAAGAGTTTGAATATAGAGGAGTCTCGGTTGTTATTGCATCAAGGGAATGTATTCAGACTGCTACTAAAAGAAAGAGATCAGAAAATTCAAATGAATAACGCTATAATCTAAATGATGAAAAACGACATTATATTAGCCGGAGTAGGAGGACAGGGAATATTGTCTATTGCAGCAGCGATAGGACTGGCTGCAGTTGCTAATGATCTTTTTCTTAAACAATCGGAAGTTCATGGTATGAGCCAGCGCGGTGGTGATGTTCAGTCGCATCTCAGGCTTTCTGATAAACCGGTCTCGTCCGATCTGATTCCTTATGGAAAAGCAGACCTTATAATATCTGTTGAACCAATGGAATCACTCAGGTACCTTCCTTGGCTATCTGACAAAGGATGGCTGGTAACCAATTCGAATCCATTTATTAATATTCCTGACTATCCCTCATTAGATGAGATTCTGAAAGAAATTAAAAAAATAAAAAATCATATTATTATTGATGCAGATGGAATTGCTAAAGAAGCAGGATCGGCCCGATCAGGAAATATGGTAATCCTTGGAACTGCCTCACCATATATAGATATGTCTTTTGAGAGTCTGGAAAATGCGATAAGAAAACTGTTCGGCAGGAAGGGTAATCAGATGGTTGAAACAAATCTAAAAGCCCTTAGAGCCGGGAGGGAATGTTCAGTTAAATAATCATTTTTTTCTTTTAGAAATTAATTCACAATATTACACCTCTGAAATTCTTAACCCAAATTATTATCTTATGAAACGTCAATTGATTTTACTTATCCTGTTAATATCTTCTCTTTTGTCAGAAGCGCAAAAAGCTGATTTTAAGGCGGCTGAAAAATTCAGAGCTGATAATCTCATCCCAAAATATGGCGATCTGGCCGTGAATGCCAACTGGATTGAAGAATCGGATATTTTCTGGTATTCATTTAAAACATCTGCCGGCAAAAATTTCTATTATGTTAATGCTTCAACAAAGTCGAAGCAACCAATGTTTGAGAGCAAGTATATGGCTGCAGAATTACGCAAGCTGACTCATCATCCTTATAATGATCTGGACCTTCCCCTTAAGGATATTAAATTTGAAAAAAAGAGTACATCAAAATTCACATTCGTGGTGGATTCCATGAAGTTCAATTTTGATATAACAACCCAGAAACTGACTATAAAGGATACCCTCTGGAAGGAAAAAAAGAAACCCTTGTGGCCAACATATTCATCTGACAGTATTTGGATAGCGTATGCTAAAAACCATAACCTGTACCTGATGAAAGCAAAAGACAAAGATAGTATTGAAATACAGCTTACTACAGATGGGGAACGATACTATAGTTACGCAGCAAATTCAGAAGATACAACCAAAAATAAAAAAGTAAAAGCTAATGCAGATTGGTTCAAGAATTCTAAAAAACTCTACATTGAAAGACAGGATGAGAGGAAAGTAAAAGATCTGTTTGTTGTTGATGTGCTTGCGCAGCCCCGTCCTAAACTTCAAACTTACAGGTATTCAATGCCCGGAGAACAATTTGTACCACAATCGGAGTTAGCAATTTTTGATGTTGCCACTAAAAAACGTGTTGATGTCGATCTTAAGAAGTGGAAAGACCAGACAATCAACGTTGAATGGACGTCCCAAAAAGCAGCTGACAAATTAATCCTTATACGTAAAGACAGACCGCTTAAACACCTTGATATATGTCTTGTAAATGCTGAAACAGGAGTTCTCTCAGTTCTCTTTAGCGAGGAGACCTGGCCATACTTCAATGATGAATATTCCAGGTTATCAGTAATTAACGAAGGCAATGATATTATTTGGTGGTCAGAAAGAACAGGCTGGGGTCAGCTCTATCTTTATGACGGTAAAGGGAATCTTAAAAACCAGATCACTAACGGCTATTTTGTTACCGGACGGGTTGAACGGATCGATACTCTTGGAAGAATGTTATATTTTGAGGCTTTCGGCAGGGAAGAAGGAGTGCACCCATATTACAGCATGAAGTATAAAACCTCTATTGATAAAGGCGGTATGGCCCTCATTACAAAAGAAGGGGCCAACCATTCTTTCAGTATGTCAAAATCAAACAAGTATTTTGTAGATACTTACTCAACTGTTGATAAAATTCCTGAAGCCGTTCTTCGGGATAATAACGGAAACATAATCCTGAAACTTGAAAAGGCCGATCTTTCACAGCTCTTCAAAACAGGATGGAAGATGCCGGAAACTATTATTGTGAAAGCAAAAGATGGTGTCACCGACCTGTATGGTGTTATGTATAAGCCATTTAATTTTGATTCCACCAGGAAATATCCTGTAATCTCCTTTGTTTACCCTGGTCCTCAGACAGAATCAGTCCAATACTCATTTACGGTTACCGGAGGTAAAAATGTAGCTCTGGCACAGCTTGGTTTTATAGTCGTAAACTTTGGCCACCGGGGAGGAAGCCCTATGAGAAATAATTACTACCATACATTTGGATACAATGATCTCAGAGATTATCCTCTTGCCGATGACAAATATGGTATTGAGCAACTTGCAGATAAGTATAAATTTATTGATATCAACAGGGTTGGAATATATGGTCATTCCGGTGGAGGATTTATGTCAACTGCTGCAATCCTGTCATATCCGGATTTTTACAAAGTTGCTGTTTCATCTTCAGGAAACCACGATAATAATATATACAACCAGTGGTGGGGTGAAACTTATAATGGAGTGATTGATGTTGAAAAAACGATAACCAAAAAGGGTGAAGTGAAAGACAGCCTGAACAAAAAGAAAGAGGTTGAAATTTCTTTTAAAGGGGTAGTTGAGAAGAATCAGGATATAGCTAAAAACCTTAAAGGTTATTTATTGCTTGTAACCGGAGATATAGATAATAATGTTCATCCGGGGAACACACTCAGAGTAGTTGATGCACTTATTAAGGCAAATAAGCGATTTGATTTCATGATGTTGCCGGGTCAGAGACATGCTTATGGGAATGATATTCCTTATTTCGACAGGCTTATGTGGTATTATTTTGCTGAACATCTGCTCGGAGATTACAGGACAAATGTTGACTTGCTCGACTTTTAAGAACGGCACAACGGTATAACACCATAACACCACAATGAAGAATGATTCAGATATAAAAGCAGAGAAATTTCTTTCAGTCGCATCTCAGTATAAGCTTGGAAAACTTATTACAGAATCTTCCCATCAGTATACAAGAGATCTGTCATCTCTCGCTTTAAATAATCTGCCCAAAGCTGTTGCAAAGCTGAAAGAACTCGACAATTCGACGATAAAAGTCTTATCAGAAAAGTTAACACAGATTTACTATCTGAAGGATATTATCCAGGATACATTAAACTCAGGAAATAACGTCTATTTCTGTGGGTGCGGAGCTACCGGAAGATTATCTCTTACCATTGAAACACTTTGGCGCCAGTTACATCAGGGCGAAGCTGTTGAAAACAGGATATTCAGTTTTATGGCCGGAGGAGATGTTGCCCTAATCCGCTCAATCGAAAACTTCGAAGATTTTCCCCAATATGGGGCCAGACAATTGCTGGAAGCCGGATTTAAATATGATGATCTTTTAATTGGAACTACTGAAGGCGGAGAAACCCCCTTTGTTATTGGTGCTGTTGAACAGGCCGCTCAAATTTCAAAAAGGAAGCCTTTTTTTCTTTACTGCAACCCCGATGATCTGTTATGCGAGGTAGCTGAAAGATCAAAAAGGGTCATTGAGAATACAGATATTGAAAAGATTAATCTCACAGTCGGACCAATGGCAATTACAGGAAGCACAAGGATGCAGTCTTCAACAATTCTGCTCGCTGTGGCCGGGATTGCGCTCTTTTATTATAATTCAGGCAATGAAGCCATTGAAAATGAAATTAATGCCTTTATTAAATTTTGGGATTCTGCAGATATAAACTTTATCGGTAAATTTATCGTCAGGGAAACAGAATGTTATGAGAAAGGCGACTTTTTACTATATGAAACAGATAATGAGCTAGGTATAACTGTAATAACTGATACTACCGAAAGGTCGCCCACCTTTAGCTTATACCCGTTTGAGAATGTCCATGAAAAAGAAATGAATCTTTCACTCTGTTATCTTTTTATGCCTGACAGCAATTCGAGTGAAGAGGCCTGGGAAAAATTATTATGGCGAACACCGAGGACCCTTGAATGGCCTGAAATTCAAGGTATCGCATCAAGAGATCGTTTGCTGGGTTTTGATTTCAGCAGTAAAGTTCTGTCAAGGAGAGCACATCAGCTAAATTCAATAATTCAGCACAGGTTTAAAATTCTGGAAAATCAAAGCGGCATTAATTTTGTTCTGGACGATGAAAGTCAGCTTTTTGTCACCCCTTTCTCGACACCATTGTTTAAACATCTGGTTCTAAAAATGATACTGAACACTCATTCAACACTTATAATGGGAAGATTGGGAAGATATGAGGGTAACGTAATGACGTATTTAAGAGCCAGTAATAATAAATTGATAGACAGGGCTATAAGATACATTGATATGCTTCTGAAAAGCAAAAACATTATTCTTTCTTACAACGAGATTTGCCATATCCTTTTCGAGATGCTTGAAAAAACGCCGTCTAACCAGTCAATTGTTATGGCTACAGTCGCTGAAATAGAGAAAAGAAAAATAATACTATAAAATGGTAAGGACATGCCATAGCATGTCCCTACAAGAAATGCAGCGATCATTTTCTCTCACAACGGTACAATCAACCTAGTCCTTCTTCATCTTTATCCTGTTCTTTTCCTGATCTGAGCAGTAAAAGATCATTAAGCACAATCTCGGTGATGTTTTTTGTTGCACCTTTTTTGTCTTCATAACTCCGGTAGACAATTCGTCCCTCAACCGCTACTTCTTTGCCTTTCTTCAGATATTTCCCGGCAATATCAGCAAGCCCGTTCCAGGCTACGATATTGTGCCATGTTGTTTCGCTTACCTTCTGACCATCAGCATTTTTGTAACCATCATTAGTGGCAAGTGTAAAGTGGGTCACTTTTTTCCCGGTTTCAGTGGTTTTTGTTTCAGGATCCTGACCAAGATTTCCGATCAGTGTTACTCTGTTTTTTAATGAATTCATGACTTTAAGTTTTAATTGTTAATAATGTGTGATTTCTTAGCAAACTTAAGTCATCCCCTGATACTGATTCGGTTTGTAATCATTTATAGTCGTTTGTATCCGTTTGAAAACGTTTTTTTATATCTTTATCAAAACATTAGTGCTGTGGAAAAGAAATGTCTCGATTGCGGCGACACCTTAAGAGGCCGCACCGATAAAAAATTCTGTTCTGATCAGTGCCGTAATAACTATAATAACAGGCTGAACCGTGACTCGAACAATTTTGTCAGAAACGTACATGGTTTGTTGAGAAAGAACAGAAGAATTCTGTCAGACCTTTATTCCGAGGGTAAAGTGAAAGTTCATAAGGATGCTCTTTTTGCCCTTGGGTATAACTTCAGTTTCTTTACCCATATTATTGAAACATCACAGGGGTGTAAGTTTCATTACTGTTTTGAATATGGATATCGTGAAACCGGAAATGATTTTCTGGAATTACGACAAAATAGTCAATATATTGAATATCAATAAAAATTTTCAGATACTGTTGCCTACCTGTGGAACTGTATTTGGTTTATCCGTTATCGGTACCAGATTACCGGCGTAGCTAACATTATCAATTTTGAGACTTGAGACCGAGATACTGCAATAACCATTTTTACTGATCCTGATAAAAACATCAAATGTGTTTGATCCGCCATTGTTCACCTTCATCTTTATTTCATAGGAGCCTTTTGATAAATTATCAGTTACTGCATAATCTAAAGCTCTGCCGCGAATATTTATTGCAGATATAGGTTTTATATCAAATTGCCTGCCCATATAAGCAGTGTTTAGAATGGCTTTTTCTTTGTCAATAATCAGAAAATTAGCTCTGGGTAAAAGTTCAATTATCCCTCCATAGGTAAAATATATCCGGTCAAATTTAATTATGTACCTTTTTGATTCAACAGCATTCTTAACCAGCATCTGGTCTATAAGCTTTTTCTCCTTCCGAAGTTCAGCCCTGGAAGAATTTGCCTCTTTGGTAGTCGTACAAGATGACATTACCACCAGAGAAATAATTATTGCGAATAGCTTTTTCATGGCATATATTTTACTGAATATAATTCAAATATCATGCCATACCGTAAACTCAATCGATTTATTACTTTTTTAGGAAAGGAAAGTAGTATGTCATGTTTTCTTTGGTAAGCTTTGCTCCGTAACCTGAATCCTCAAAAGCTTCGCAGTATTTTATTTTTGCTCCTCTTTCCGGGCCATAAATTTCAATCAGTTTGGCGCGGTATGGAGTTGCATCGAACTCGTTTTTTCTTGTTTTTCCAAGCCATTGCCTGCGATCTGCATCAGAGGCAGGAACCTGATCGAGGATACCCTGATTGAAAGGCAACCACTCATACATCTGTGAAGTATGCTGATGATACATATCCATTTTCTTTTCAATTACATCATCAATATCTATTGCTACATCAGCTTTAAAAGCTTCTGGATGTATAAATCCATCACTCATGAACAGGAACATGGGATTTCTTTTAAGAAAAGGAACCTCTGGTAAAATAGTGGGAACAGTAACCATATATGCTGCATCGAGGACCAGTACACCGGTATACCTGTGATCGGGATGATAATCATATGGTCTCGGAAAGATAACAATATCAGCCTTTTGCTCCCTGATAAGTTTAATAACCTGTAACCTGTTTTCATACGTTGGCATTAACTGCCCGTCATGATTATCGAGTGTTATATACCTCACACCAATAACTTCACCAGCCTTCCTTGCTTCTTCGCGCCGGATTTTTGCAAGTTTTTCAGCAGGAATTGACTGATGTCCGGCATCACCATTTGTAAGCGAAACCATCAACACATCATAACCAAGCTGAGCCCATTTATATGCCACTCCTCCTGCGCCATCAGGATCATCCGGATGAGCGCCGATAATAATAACATGCAATTTATGATCCTGCTTTTCCTGAGCCTGAATTTTTGTCGCCAATGCCATAAGCAAAGCAATCTGAATTATAACAATTGATTTCATATTAAAGTATTTTTAAGCTTTTTAAGCGGTTAATGTATTTTTGTTTATCTGACCTAAAGTTGAATCCCCGCGAGCGCATTGGCTTCGCCGAGCTCTCCCGCTTAGGCGGGATCGGTTCTCCGTTGCTTACTTCGAAGATCTTCAATTTACTAAGGTAAGTATTTATTATAATTTTGATTTATAATTCTGTCTTTGAAAAAAGTAAAATTATTATTTTTCAACAAAAAGAAATGACCGATCGAAACTTTTTTACGCAGAAATCCGTTATAATATATTCTTTATTATTATGATAATTGCTAACTTGTTGATTAAATTAACTTAAAGCTAAAACTATGAAAAAATTATTTGTTATAGTATTTGTATTTCTTCTTTCGATCCCTGCTTTCTCCCAGATCAAATGGGGCCTGACCGCCGGTGTAAGTACAAATTCTTTGTCTATGCCTTCAATTAAAACAATAACTTCACCAGCAAGTTCGGGGCCAAATACCTTCACTGTTGATGCTTTAACGTCAGCTAAATACGGTTTCCAGGGAGGAGTATTTGTCAGGGTAACGCTTTTTGGCTTTTATATTCAGCCGGAACTTTTATTCTCAACACGAACCAATGAATATACGGTTACAGATGTTCGGACAACAGTGGCAACTGTTGCGAAACAGAACTTTAATAAGCTGGATATTCCTGTTATGCTGGGATTTAAACTTGGTCCGCTTCGTCTTAATGCAGGTCCTACGGGTTCACTTCTGATTAATTCACCTAAAGATCTGATAAGTGATCCGGATTTTAAAAATAATTACAGCAGAATGACGATCGGCTACCAGGCAGGTTTGGGCTTTGATCTGTTAAATTTTCTAACTTTTGACATAAAATATGAAGGCAGTCTTAAAAAATATCAGAATCAGATTCAGAACCTGACAGGAACCAAATTTAATCTTGATGACAGACCTAACGCATTAATATTTAGTGTAGGGATTATGTTCTGAAAAGAATTATTTTGATAAAAGCATTTTTGCTGCAACAAGAAGCAGAAGAATCCCGAATATTTTTTTAAGCAGCGCCTGGGGCAGATTCAATGCCAGCTTCGATCCGAAATAAGATCCAACCAGGAAAAACAGGGCAAGGACAATTGCAAATTTTATATTTACCTGACCTGCTTTATAATAATTGTATGCAGCAATTATTCCGATAGGTGGTAACATTACTGCAAGACTGGTTCCTTGAGCAGCCTGCTGGCTTATTCCCAATAGAAAAACAAGCGCAGGAATCATTATTATTGCACCGCCTATTCCAAGCATTCCTGCCATTATCCCGGTTATGATTCCGATTATAATAAGAATCAGTAGCATTGATGTTGACATTTTCATCGATTATTAATTTATTAATCCTAATTGCAAAATTATTAATATTATCTTAAGTATGGAATGATGGAAAAATGGAAGAATGGAATTTTGGAAGAGAGGTAATCATTTTTGTACTTGTAAACAATATCCCTAAATTTGTGACCAGGTGAAATACTATGAAGAATAAGAAAATAATATACTTTTTAACAGGAGCAGGAATTCTGATACTTGTCATTGTAATCATGATCTGCAGGAACCTGTTCGGTATAAATATTATAGCAGATAAAAATAATCACGTAATCTACATTCCGACTGGTTCCTCTTATGAACAGGTAATGGATACTCTTGAATCAAAACTTATAATAAAAAACAGAGATATTTTTGGCTGGCTTGCTAAAAAGAAACATTATCCGGCATTGATAAAACCAGGTCGATATGTCATCGACAAAGACCTGAGTTACAATAATTTAATTAATTTATTAAGGTCAGGAAGGCAGTCACCTGTTAACATAACCTTCAGTAATCTCCATACCTTGAACCAGATTGCAGGTAAGATAGGTAAGCAGATAGAAGCTGATTCGTTGCAGATAGTTGGCTTTCTTTCCTCTGATTCAAATTATATTAGAGATGAATTCAAAAAGGAAGATATTATCTCACTTTTCATTCCGAATACTTATGAATTTTACTGGAATACTGATGCCAAAGGACTTTATACGAGAATGCTGAGGGAGTACAGATTATTCTGGAATGATAACCGACTGTCAAAGGCAAAAGAAAAAGGACTGGATCCGAAAGATGTTTCAATCCTTGCTTCAATTATTGATGATGAAGTGGCTAAACCTGAAGAGAAACCAAGGATAGCCGGCGTCTATCTTAACAGGTTAAAGAGGGGCATCCCGTTGCAGGCAGATCCCACGATAATATTTGCTCTGAATGACATTTCGGTTACAAGGGTATTAAAAAAGTACTTGACGGTTGATTCTCCTTACAATACTTATAAGCATTCCGGCTTACCTCCCGGTCCGGTAGGATGTGCCACCATAGAGGGTATCGATGCAGTTCTGAATGCTGAGAGACACGATTATTTATATTTTGCTGCAAGGGCTGATTTTTCAGGATACCATAATTTTTCCAGAACTCTTTCAGAGCATAACAGGTATGCTTTGTTATATCAGAAAGAACTTGATAAAAGAAAGATTTTTAAATGACTCCGACTACCTCAACTTCCCTTTCCAAATCAACTCCAAATTTTTCATGGACGGATTTTTTAATTTCCTCTGAAAGGTTATATATTTCCTTTCCTGTAGCTTTTCCATAATTTACCAGTACTAATGCCTGCTTCTCGTGAATACCGGCATCTCCTCTTCTTTTTCCCTTCCACCCGCACTGGTCTATAAGCCATCCTGATGCAAGTTTCATATACCCTTCCTGATCTTTATATACCGGCATATCAGGATATCCACCTTTAAGATTGACAGCAACAGAACTTGTTACAACAGGATTCTTGAAAAAGCTTCCTGCGTTGCCAGTTATTTCAGGATCAGGCAATTTACTCCGCCTGATATTTATTACTCCCTGT
Source organism: Bacteroidales bacterium (assembly GCA_003141715.1). Taxonomy (GTDB): domain Bacteria; phylum Bacteroidota; class Bacteroidia; order Bacteroidales; family VadinHA17; genus LD21. The sequence continues at coordinate 19,984 of PLNF01000094.1, forward strand.
CTTACATTTTTCAGAGTCTCTTTTCCAATCTTACTTACCTCTTCTTTCAGAGACTCATAACCAAGATTTAGCGATGGTTTAACCGTCAATCTGTAATATACCCTGGTAACCAGATACTTATCTTTTTCACGTTTTTTAAATATACTATTCCTGTACCCGAATTCACATTCGCTATTATTGAAAATCCGTATTGAGCCGTCGTTTGCACTGATGGTTTTGACTTTTACTATCTGATCCTTAACCTCCACACCATATGCACCAATGTTTTGTACCGGTGTTGCACCAACCTTACCGGGGATCAGAGATAGATTCTCAAGCCCTCCAAACCCTTTATTTACTGACCATGCAACAAAATCATCCCAATTGACCCCCGCTCCGGCAGAGACGATTACATTTCCTTTATCGGGTTCCTGCTCCTCTATTTTTATTCCTTTCAGTTCCGGATACAAAATTGTTCCTTGAAAATCACTCGTAAAGAGAATGTTGCTTCCGCATCCCAAAATCAGAAGCGGTTTCTTCCAGGCAACAGTTCCATTGAAAAGTGCAGTTGCTTCCTTTTCAGTCTTTATCTTAATCATGCATTCAGCCGTATATTCAAGACCGAAGGTATTATACTTCTTCAACTGGATATTTTTATAAATCATCATCCGGATATTTTATGTAAAAATAATTTATTTTACCTCTCCTTGACCATAAATAATTTGTCATTCCGAATGTAGCGTAGCGTAATGAGGAATCTCCTGCACACTCTTTTTAATTCTTAATATTAATGAATGTATTTCTTACTGAATAAAATATTAATTTGCGGATAATAAAATTCTATTAATCTAACCCGGAAATAAATTTATCATGACAACCAATCGTCGAAATTTCCTTAAAACTGCAACATTTGCAGGTGCAGGTGCAATGGCTGGTGGTTTAATATCCGGTTGTTCTCCGAAACAAACTGAATCACAGCTGGCTGCGATAATGGAATCTGTCAAAAAAACACATGCTCAAAAGTTTAACATGTCGGGATATGCGGCTCCGGCAATTCCTGTTATACGGGTTGGAATTATCGGACTTGGAGACAGGGGGAGCGATGCAGTTGATCGGTTGTCATATATTGACGGAGTTGAAATAAAAGCATTGGGTGATAAAAGAGAGGTTTGTGTAAAAGAATCACAGAAATATCTTGCCATGATTGGGAGACCTGCTGCTCAGGAATTTTTTGGTGATGAGAATATATGGAAAAAACTTGTTGAACTTCCTGACCTTGATCTTATCTATACCTGCACACCATGGATTCTTCATACTCCGATTTCGGTTTATTCTATGGAGCATGGGAAACATGTAGCGTGTGAGGTTCCGATAGCACGTACCATTGATGAAGCATGGCAGCTTGTTGAAACTTCGGAAAAAACCAAAAAGCATTGCATGATGCTCGAAAACTGCTGTTATGATTTCTTCGAATTACTGACTCTCAATATGGCCCGGCAGGGAATGTTTGGTGATATCATTCATGGTGAAGGTGCTTATATCCACAATCTTATGGGGATGAACTTCAAGAAACCACTGGATGACAAGCAGACGGACGAAGCTTATACTGATATGTGGCGCCTGAAAGAAAATGCTACAAGAAACGGTAACCTTTATCCCACTCATGGGTTAGGGCCAGTATGTCAGGCAATGAATATCAACCGCGGCGATAAAATGGAGTATCTGTCATCCATGTCCACTTTAGATTTTACTATGGAACCTAAAGAGAAGGAACTTGTTTCTCAGGATCCCTTCTTTGCTCCATGGAAGGATGCAAAGTTCAGAGGCAATATGAATACCGCAATCGTAAAGACTGCACTTGGAAAGACAATTATGATACAGCACGATGTATCATCTATTCATCCATATTCAAGAATACATCTTCTTCAGGGTACCAATGGAAAGGTAGTCAAATATCCCAAAGAATTAATCGCTCTTGGTGAAGAGTGGGCTGATGATGCTAAAATGAAAGAACTGTATGACAAGTACTCTCCTGAAATTGTTAAAAGAGTTGGAGAGACTGCCAAAAAGGTTGGTGGACATGGTGGAATGGACTTTATAATGGACTGGCGTTTAATGGATTGTTTAAGAAACGGCCTTCCTCTCGATCAGAATGTATATGACGGCGCCCTGTGGAGTTCCATTGCCCCGCTGAGTGAATGGTCGGTCGCGAACAGGTCTCAGTCAATAGATGTTCCTGATTTCACGGGAGGGTCCTGGAAAACCAACAAACCTCACGGGATAAATCTTGAAACCGGTGGTACAACGAAAGTACTTGATTTATCTGAGACAAAGTAACCGCTAATGGCACACAGGGAATGGGGCTCAGAGTTCAGAGCACAGGAATACTTTGCGATCTTTGCGGTAAATGGTTTTATAACATCTATATCTAACGCTAAACGCTGTGCAGATGGTCTCGTATATTAAAAGTTTAATACTCTCGGGAGAACATCAGCAATTGGATTTTAAATTTGAAATTTCCGATTCCAGAAAAATTGCTAAAACTCTCGTTGCTTTTTCCAATACCGATGGAGGTACTTTGCTTATTGGAGTAAAAGATAATGGGAATGTAGCCGGGGTGCACTCTGATGAAGAATTTTATATGGTTCAGGCAGCTGCAGGTATGTACTGTAAACCTGAAATTATATTCGAATCAAAACGATGGATAGTCGACGGTAAAACTGTGCTTGAAATTATAATTCCTAAAGGTACAAACTATCCTTATTTTGCCCAGACAGAGCCGAATAAATGGTTAGCATATATCCGGGTGAAGGATGAAAATATTCAGGCTACAGCAGTTCATCTGAAGGTTTGGAAGAACAAGACTCATGACAACGGTATATTGATGGAATACAGTGAGAAAGTTAAGAAACTGTTGGAATATCTTGAATTAAATCGGACAATTTCAATCTCCAAGTTCTGCAGAACGGCATTTCTGCCAAAAAGCGCTGCTGAGAATATTATGGCAGATTTAATATATTTTGGATTAATAGAATCGGTTTATCAGGACAAACATTTTATATTCAGATTAAAAAATAAGAAATCCCTGGAACCTATTCTTCTTTCCGGGACTATTCCTGCAAAAGGATAGGCATCTTCTTTTCCGGGTGTTATCGTGAGCTGGTTAACACTGTTTACTCATCTACTTACACCGAATTTGCTGCAAAAAATGTTACTTTAAGTTCCCTCAAAGGATAGTATTTACAAATGACTACCGTATTGCAGTAAACAATCGTGAAGAACTAATTATTAACCCTGGAGTTGAAAATCCCGTCAGGCTTGCCGAGGCACAAGTAAGAAGTGGGATAAGGAAACTTTTTAAAGGCGCATTAAAGCTTCGTGAAGTATCCGCAGGAGGAGATAATTCCTGTGAGATGGAACTTGCCGCTACCGGGAATGTAAATTTTGATATGGGCCGGTATGGTATTGAATTTGTCGCATCACCCCGTCATGCAGATGGAATTGTGATAACAGGTCCCATTTCTGAAAATATGGCTGAAGCGCTGGAGATTACTTATAAAGCAATTCCTTCACCTAAAATCATTATTCTGGCAGGTACTGATGCTATAAGCGGAGGTGTTTTTGAAGGAAGCCCTGCTCTTGACAGAAAGTTTATTGAACAAAATCATATTGATCTTTATGTACCAGGAAACCCTGTTCATCCTTTGACATTTATTAATGGAGTGTTAGATCTGTTGGGGATAAAGTAGTATTTAATTTATGCCCTGCGCCATTAATACCCTGCCGCCTGTCCGTCTTTTCGTGATTCAGAGGCCCCGAACCATACTTTGTTCTTATCATCCCACATGATAGCCTGATAACCACCATAGCCGCCCAGGTCCCATTGTATTGTATGACCCATGGACATCAGTTTTTGAATGACTTCTGTACGAAAACCGCTTTCAAGAAGTAAAATACCACCATTTGTCATTTGCTGGCCGGTTGGTTCTGATGATCCTATATGATGCATCCTGGGAGCATCCCCGGCCTCCTGCAGATTCATTTTGAAATCAATGAGATTAACGACAATCTGGACATGTCCCTGAGGTTGCATATCACCCCCCATCACCCCGAAGCTGATCCAGGGCTTTTTGTTTTTGGTGATAAATGCGGGTATTATTGTATGAAATGGCCTTTTACCAGGTGCATATACATTGTTATGACCCTCTTCCAGGCTGAACATTTCACCCCTGTCCTGCAGAACAAAACCGAGTCCGGTTGGACACATCCCTGAACCCATTCCGCGGTAATTGCTCTGGATGAGTGAGACCATATTGCCATATCTATCAGCAACTGTAAGATATATAGTATTCCCGCCTTCAATTTTACCGGGATCATAAATTTTTGCTGCTTTCTCCCTATCAATAAGTTTACGTCTTTCAGCAGCGTATTTCTTTGAGAGAAGTTGAGTTATCGGTGTTTTACTGAAAAACGGATCGGCATAATATTTAGCGCGATCCTCGAAAGCAAGTTTTTTAGCCTCAGTGAAAACATGAATATAATCAGCTGAGCCAAAGCCCATTGCAGTAATATCAAATCCTTCGAGTATATTCAGCATCTGGAGGGCTGCTATTCCCTGCCCGTTTGGAGGGAGTTCCCAAACCTCATAACCACGGTAAGTTGTACTGATTGGCTCTACCCATTCAGAATGATGACGGTACATATCATCATATGTGAGGAACCCTCCCTGTTTTTTCATAAATGATGCTATGTCTTTGGCTATAGACCCCTTGTAAAATTCATATCTTCCCCCTTTTACAATTTTCTCAAGGGTGTTTGCTAACAGAGGGTTTTTGAAGATTTCACCTTTTGTCGGAGTCTTGCCATGAGGCATATAAACCTCTTTTATGTTCGGATATTCTTTTAAGATACCAGTCCCTTGTTTGAGGGCAAAGGCAATCACCTCTGTAACGGGGAATCCCTCTCTTGCATATGCAATTGCCGGTTGAAGGATATCCTTCATAGGAAGGCGACCAAACATGTCATGCATTTCAAACCATCCGTCTACACAGCCGGGAACTGAAACAGGCAGAGGGCCATACGATGGAATAAACTCATATCCGTTTTCCTTAAAATATGCAAGTTTAAGAGAACGGGGAGATCTTCCGCTTCCGTTCAATCCATATAATTTCCCTTTATCAGCACTCCATATTATTGCAAAGAGATCTCCTCCAACACCTGCTCCGGTAGGTTCAACAACTCCCAGAACTGCATCAGCGGCTATAGCAGCATCAATAGCAGTACCTCCTTTTTTTAGAATATCCAGAGCAACCTGAGTTGCCAGCGGCTGACTGGTTGCAGCCATACCATTTCGTGCTATAACCTCTGACCTTGTGGCAAAATCGTGCCCGGTTATCCTATCCTGCGAAAATGCAGCAGTCGTTATCAGAATGGAAAAAATAATAGAAGTAATTCTTCTCATTACAAAATCATTTAACAATACAAAGGTAAAAAACCGTACGTACTATTTTGCCATTGCAAGGGCTTTTAATTCGGCTGGCATTTTCTCTATTGCATATCTAAGTGAAGTTCTGGGCATTGTAGTTTTTTTACTCATAACATAATTGAATACCTCTTTTTGGTGAGCTTCACTTGCTGCTTTGAGCATCCATCCATACCCTTTTTGCACAATATCGTCTCTATCAGAAAGCAGGATATCAGCTATTTCGAAAATGTCGTTCAGGAACTTTCCTTTCCTGGCTTGTATAATCAGGGATACAGCCGAAGCGCGCTTTACCCAGCGGTTTTGCGATTGAGCCCATTTTTTTAAACGCGATATATACTCGGGGTACATTTCTACAAAAGTCCCCAAAGTATGATTACTTAGAGTATCGCAAGATGCCCAGTTTCCAATATAAGTGTTCACCCATTTTTCAAATACATTAAAATCATCTGGCTCATATTGTTTGCGCACATTATATGCCCAATTGCAGGCCACAAATGATTCTTCCATGAAGCCTGACTTCCATAACTCATCACATAAAACGAAAATATGTAATTTGCTTTTATCCTCGACAGCGTTGTAATGTTCTTTGCTGATCCGGCTTATATCTGCTGATTTTAGACCATATAATTTAACATCTTCCTTAAAGTATCGTTCAGCAGATGACTTAGTTTTTTCATCAGCATTTTGAATCAATTCCAGCCTTATGTTATCAATAATTTTATTCATGGTAGTGTTCTTTTCTTAAGCTTAAGTACACAAAGCTAATACCATATTTTTTAATATTTTGTGACCTTTGCAAAAATCTTTGTGATCTTTGCACCTACATTCATATAGACACTCATGGCTAAGGAGGATTTTAAATATTTTGTAGAACAGTTTGAGGATATTAGGGTATTGAAGTATAAACTTCCCGGGTTCGAATCGCTCACCCTTCAGCAAAAAACATTCATATATTATCTTAGCCAGGCAGCTCTTTCAGGAAGGGATATTCTATGGGATCAGAATTTCAGGTTTAATTTACAGATCAGGAAAACCCTTGAAGCCATTTTGGAATCCTATATCGGAGATAAAACTTCCGATGAATACAGATCTTTTCTGGTTTATGCAAAGAGGGTGTTTTTTGCAAATGGAATTCATCATCATTATTCGAATGACAAATTAAGACCGGGTTTTACAGAAAGTTATTTTGCGAAACTTATAAAGAAAATTGACAAACATAGACTTCCTCTTAAAAATGGGCAAACTAAGGATGAGCTAATTTCACAACTTTCGCCGATTATTTTTGATGAGGAGCTTTTTGGACGAAAAGTTGAACAGAGAGAAGGTGCTGATATGATTGCAGAATCAGCGATAAACCTGTACGAAGATGTGAATCAGAAAGAAGCTGAAGCTTTCTATTCAGGTAAAATTGATCCAAAAGACCCTTGCCCGGTTTCATTAGGACTTAATTCCAAAGTTGCAAAGAAAGATGGTGAAATTGTTGAAGAAGTTTATAGATCAGGAGGTCTCTATAGCACTGCAATTGATCAGATAATAATGTGGCTTGAAAAATCAATAAATTTTGCAGAATCTGAACTGCAGATGAAAGAGTTAAAGCTTCTCATTGACTTCTACAGGTCAGGTGATCTTAAAAAATGGGATGACTTTAATGTGCTTTGGGCACAGGACAGTGAAGCTGAGGTGGATTATAATAATGGTTTTATAGAAACATACTCTGACCCATTGGGAAGGAAGGCAACTTGGGAAGCAATTGTGAATTATAAAGATATTGAAGCTACTCAGCGAACGAAGATAATTACGGCCAATGCACAGTGGTTTGAGGACAATTCTCCAATTCAACCTCAATACAGGAAAGAAAAAGTTAAAGGGGTAGCCGCAAAGGTTATTAACATTGCAATGCTGGGAGGCGATTGTTATCCTGTTTCACCTCTTGGAATTAATCTTCCCAATGCTAATTGGATCAGGAAAGGGGTTGGATCAAAATCAGTTACACTGGCAAATATCACCGATGCATATGATATCACTTCACAGGGAGATGGTTTCCTTGAAGAATTTGCTGCAGATCAGTCTGAAGTTGACCGGATAAAAAAATACGGATCATTAACTGACTCTTTACACACCGGCCTTCACGAGTGTGTGGGTCATGCAAGCGGAAAGCTGGCAGAAGGCACTGATCCCAACGCCCTTAAGAACTATGCTTCTCCTCTTGAAGAGGCCCGGGCAGATCTTTTTGCTCTGTATTATATGACAGATAAAAAAATAATAGAACTTGGTCTGCTTCCTGAAGAAGATGCTGCTAAAGCTTCATACGATGCTTATCTAAGAAACGGTTTGCTGACGCAGATTGTAAAGATAAAACCCGGAAAACATATTGAAGAGGCACATATGCGAAACAGATCAGCCATATCTCATTGGGTCTTTGAGAAAGGCAGGCAGGGGAATATTGTCGAATTATTCAAACAAGGTGGGAAAAGCTATGTCAGAATCAACGATTATTACGGACTCAGACAGTTGTTTGGGGAGTTACTTAAAGAGATTCAACGAGTTAAGTCTGAGGGTGATTATGAAGCAGGGAAGAGGATAATCGAAAAATTCGGAGTAAAAGTTGATCCGCATCTTCATACTGAGATTCTGGAACGTTATGAAAAGCTTAACCTGGCACCATACACAGGTTTTGTAAACCCTAATCTGTTGCCTGTTTATAATACAAAAGGTGAAATAACAGATGTAAAAGTCGAATATGTAAATGATTTCCTGGGTCAGATGTTGTATTATGGGAGGAATTATTCGTTTCTGTGATTTTTATGTAATTAAACTAAGATAGGAGGATTTTTTCCCCCTCGCAGGGGGAATACAAAGGGGTTAATATCTCCTTCAGAGTAATCCTATTTCATATTCTTCCAGAACTTCTCTTCTGATCTTTGCATCTCCCTTCTTTTTTTATTCTCAAGAAGGACGTAAAAAACCATCCCGATAGTTCCAAAGATTAAAAGACCCAGAAGAAAGTATTTTATGATGCCTGATACATCATTCTGACCATACATCGACAGATTGTTTGTTTGCTCTGAATTACTGATTGATTCAACTTTTGATCCGACATTTATCCCGAAAATATTCTTCATAAAGAAGAGTAAGAAGAATGTCAATAAACCTGATGCAACAGGAGAAATAATCCAACCGAGACCAATTTCCCCCAGTATCTTAAAATTGATATTTCGAGCACCCTTATATAAACCGATTCCGAGAATACATCCGACAATGACCTGTGAACTTGAAACAGGAACCATTGGAATAGGCGGGAGACCTGTTTTTACAATCAAATTGGAAAGACCTGTTGATGAAAAGATAAACAGTACAAGCGATTGAGCCAGTACAACTACCAATGCAGCTTCCGAAGAGAGTTCCAGAATGTTACTTCCTATAGTTTCCATTACTTTCCAGGAATATGTAATAATTCCTGAGGCGACAGCAAGGCCACCAATGAGTAACAACTGCTGACTTGAGTTAAGCGTAAAAATCCAAAGATCCAGATCTTTAAGGTGGAAGGCCGGTACAAAAACACCCATAACATTGGCAATGTTGTTGGCACCAAGGCTATAGGCTCCGAATGCCCCGACCACAATGAGCCCGGTTTTTATATAAGATTCAAACCTTATTAGATGAATTCTTGCTGAATTCTTAAATTTCTTAACTACAATATATAAAAGAACAGCGAAGACTGCTCCGATGATAGGACCTGCAATCCATGAAATTACTATCTTTTCTAAAGTTGTACTGTCTGTATGGTTTCCTGTAAAAAAATTCCATCCTATTATTGCACCGACAATTGCCTGGGTCGTAGAAATTGGAAGTGCAAACTTCGTCATCATATAAATTGTAATTGCCGCAGCAAGTGCAAGCGTGAATGAACCTCCGATTGCATTAATAGCTCCCAGTTTACCAAGTGTATGCGATGTCCCTGAACCCTGAATAACTGCACCAAGAATAAAAAAGACAGACGCAATAATAGCAGCTTTCCTGAATGTCACCATTTTTGAACCTACGGCAGAACCAAAAATATGCGAGGCATCATTTGCCCCGAGGGACCATCCCAGGAAGAGACCGCTTGTAAGGAAAAATAAAATCATACTCGTTCAGATAGTCAGTGTTTGGTTGAAATTTACTAACATTTATAAATCGGTGCTAGGTTCTGGGTGCTGGGTCAGATTTCCCAGAACCAAGGACCCAGTACCCAGTTACATCACAATTTTTATCGCCATTCCTGAGAGCAGATCTGCTGCTTTCTGTGCCAGATCGGAAATGTTTTCAATATGGTGGATTATATACCTTAAATGTGCTTTATGTGCCAGATCCAGCTCGTTCATTTCCTGAAAAATAATCTTCTTCGTGCTAAATGAAAGTTTATCGGTCTCACTTTCAAAATAATAGACCTTCAGCAACTTTTCCCTTACCGTATATGGTGCTTTAAAATATGCTCTTGCTGCAGGTATAAGTTCTTCAGCAGCATTTATAGAAGTTTCTGTAAGACTGATAAGGTTTTTATTAAGTGAAGAAGGAATATCAGGCATTTCAATGTTAATTTCATTCAATGAGCTCTTAAGAGCATCTATAATCTCGTCGAGTTCATCGATAAGTGTACTGACTTCGGATCTGTGCTGCGGCAAAATTGAATGAGTAATCATCTCATTTTCAATTTCCCGCTGAAGCCTGTCAGCATTGCTTTCAAGATTATCAACTTTCTGAAGATGTCTATGGAAAGCATCTATATCTTTATCCAGGTACGCTTTTATACCTTCTCTGAAAACCAGAAGCCCGAGATCTATATCATCAAAAAATTCATCGATCTTGATTATCAGGTTCTTAGTCGTTCTTGTAAAAACTGGCATTTGGAATGATTATTAGATTATTAAAACAAATATAAAAAAAAAGTCTTTAACCATAACAAATCTTAAAGTATGAAGCATCTTTATAAAATCTTTATATGTTCTTAAGTAATCTTTATACATTATTTATGGACATTAGATTAATTTTGCGCGATTTATTTGCTGTGAGGTTTGATTTGTGAAACCCTTTAGTTGAGGAAAATGTTAAGGTGATTATAGACAGGAAGCATATGGAGAATTCAACTGGAGGATTTACATTTTATGAAAAACTCAAAAATACTTTTATTGGTAAGGCCAAACTCATTCAGGACAAAGGGTTATTTCATAAATTAACATTAGTAGCATTTTTTGCCTGGATCGGGCTGGGTGCTGACGGCATATCATCATCATGTTATGGGCCGGAAGAGGCATACCGGAATTTACTGGGGCATCCTAGTTTAGCCATATTTGTTGCACTTGGTACCGTATTTACTATTATAATAATTAGTTCCAGTTACAACCAGATAGTCCGTCTTTTTCCACATGGCGGCGGGGGATATCTGGTTGGAAGTAAACTGTTATCGCCGACAACCGGAATGATTTCCGGTTCTGCCCTTATAATCGACTATGTTCTTACAATTACACTATCCGTATCCAGCGGTGCTGATGCTCTTTTTAGTTTTTTTCCGGTTGAATTGCAACCTTTTAAACTCCCTTTTGCCCTTGCCGGAGTTTGTTTTCTTATTTTGTTAAACTTAAGAGGTGTTAAGGAGTCGGTACTCTCTCTTACTCCAATATTTATAGTCTTCATCACTACTCACGTCATTGCCATTTTATATGGTATTTTTATTCACTCCTCTCATTTTGCTGCAGTTGCCAGTCAGACTACACATGAAATTCATTCAACTGTCAATCAATTTGGCTTTTTTGCTACATTCTTTATAATTCTTCGGGCATACAGCATGGGAGCTGGAACCTACACCGGAATTGAAGCTGTAAGTAATGGTATGCCCATTCTTCGTGAGCCTAAAGTTGCGACAGCCCGGAAAACCATGTTTTTAATGGTGATCTCACTTTCGTTTATGGTGTTAGGCCTGATGATTTGTTATATGCTTTTTAATGTACAGCTCGATACTCACAAAACCTTAAATGCTGTATTACTGGATAATCTGACAGCAGGTTGGGGTTATTTCTGGTCGAGAAGTTTTGTCCTTATTACACTTATTTCGGAAGCTGCATTGTTATTTGTTGCCGCTCAGACAGGATTTATCGATGGACCAAGAATTATGGCAAATATGGCAATAGATCATTGGTTTCCAAAAAGATTTGCTTCCCTCAGCGATCGCCTGGTAACAATGAACGGAGTTTTATTAATGGGTACCGGATCTCTTATTATAATGGTTTTATCTAAAGGGTCAGTTGCATTCCTGGTTGTTCTATATAGTATTAATGTGTTCATTACGTTTACCATTTCCCAGGTAGGAATGGTAAAACATTGGTGGCAGATGCGAGGGAAGCCATTACCATGGAAACGTAAATTAGCTATAAACGGAATAGGCCTGATACTTACATCCTTTATACTGACCTCCGTAATCATTATTAAATTTGGACAAGGTGGTTGGGTCACCTTACTTATTACTGGTTTACTGATCTTATTAGCTGTAAATATTAAGCGCCATTATTTTAAAACTGCATTAAAACTTCAGAAGCTTAGATTAAGCGCTTTCAAGGAAATTGAAAAGTTGATCGGGCAGCGTCCGTGCGAAGACAGGAGTCTGAAAAGGGTTAGTTTTAACAAACAGGGCAGAACTGCAATTATATTAGTCAGTGGTTTTGGTGGAACCGGATTATATACATTTTTACGAATTCTCGAAAACTTTAAAGGTGTATATAATAATATAGTTTTTGTAAGGATTGGCATTATTAATTCTAAAATTTACAGAGGCACCGTGGAACTGGAACATTTTAAGCAGCAGGTAAAAGAGGACGGCGAAAAGTATGTTAATGTTGCCAATCAATTCGGTTTGTATGGGAAAAGTCTATGGACAATTGGAACAGACCCCGTAAACGAAATCTACCGGATTGTGAAAAGAATAAGGCCAAGATTGTCAGGTGCGGCTTTTTTCGGTGGTCAATTGGTTTTCTCGAAAACATTTTATCTTTCTAAATTATTACATAACCACACCATTTTTTCCATTCAAAAGAGGTTTTTTAAATTTGGTATCCCAATAGTTATATTCCCTATTAAAATTGAATAAACTACCCCTTAATCCCCCAAGGGGGACTTCTAAGACGTTTATTGATAGTAGCTTCACTACTATATAATTACTGAAAGAAAAAATAAATTTAAGTGTAAGTAAAATCATTAAACCCCCTTGGATGATTTTGGGGTATCCCATTGTGTTTTGGCGTCAATTTCTTACAAATCCCATGGGTATTTATGAAATCTTTATGGTTAAGTTCTTCATTTTTATAAAACCCTTATAAATTCGGTCGCAACTTTGTATCAATATAAAATCAGAAGTTAAGATTGCATGAAGAATATTAAGTATGAAAAGGGAAATTAAACAAATCATTCTATCTATCTCATTTTTATTGGTATGTATGAATACTATTGTTACAGGTACGCCTTCGACACAAATTTGGATTATCTCCACCGACCTTCAGAAATTTAAAACTTTGCATCTGGGTATTGACAACTATTTCAGATTAGAGAATCAGGCTTATCATAGCCGCGGTGCTGGCATATTCGATTGTGGACTTACAGCAGGTGTTCTCCCTTTTAAGAAACTGCAGGCTGAAGTTGGTATTGATTATCTTAATATGGGCGATGGTATTTACGATACTAATCCGATTTATTTCAATGCTAAAATAGGTACTCCGGAAGGCGCTCTATTTAAGGGTTCACCGGCTATTGCCTTTGGCGGTTATAATTTTGGCACGAAAACCAACCTTACCAGTTACAATGTGGCCTACGCTTTGATTGCCAAAACAATACCAATCATCGGTAGAGTTTCAGCAGGTTATTATTATGGGAATGATAAACTGCTTGTTGATGAGAATAATAAGAAATCAAACAACGGAATTTTGCTGTCTTTAGATCGTCAATTGACAGAAATATCAGACAAACTCTGGATGGCAATTGATTACCAGGGTGGTAAGAGTTATCTGGGAGCTTTAAATGTTGGCTTTTCATGGTCGTTCTCGTCAAACGTTTCTGTTATTTTTGCTTATGATGTTTATAATAACAACAAAGCTTATTATAATAGCAAGGATGTCAATGTTAATTCTATAACAATGCAACTTGATATCAATTTTTAATCTTAAACAAAAACCCGGACCACAGAAAATTCACAATCATCAGAATGCCAATATTAGTTTTTTTTTATATGCTTCCACTTATTTTTGTATCTCGTTTAATATGAAAATTATGAAAACAAAATTTACAACATCGTTTATGTCTCTTGTAGTTGTACCTGTCCACTCAGATACGGCTGTCTCAAACGGTCCGATAAGTTATATTATCGGAGGAATTATAGCCCTGTTGATCATGGGATATTTGATATACACTTTATTACGACCCGATAAATTTTAATGCGAAAAATATGAATGAAGCTATTCAATTGATCCTTTTCCTGGTTTTGCTGGCTGTCCTGTCACCTTTATTAGGCAAGTATATGGCAAAGGTTTTTATGGGTGAAAAACATATTATGATTCCGGTTTTTGGATGGCTGGAAAAACTGGTTTACAGGATATCAGGTGTTAAAAGTGAGGAGGAGATGAACTGGAAGATCTATATGTATGGTGTTCTCCTTTTCAACCTGTTTGGATTTGTATTTTTGTATCTTTTGCAGATATTCCAGGCTTATTTGCCGCTGAACACTGAGAAATTGCCTAATGTTTCCTGGCATCTTGCATTTAATACTGCTATGAGTTTTACTACCAACACCAACTGGCAATCGTACAGCGGTGAAAATACCCTGAGTTACCTGGTACAGATGCTGGGGCTGACTGTCCAGAATTTTGTCAGCGCGGCAACCGGAATAGCAGTTGTACTGGCATTAATGCGAGGCCTGACCAGAAAAACTACTGATGCTCTGGGTAATTTTTGGGCTGATATGACCCGGAGTGTCCTTTATGTGTTATTGCCACTCGCTATTATTCTCACATTAGCTTTGGTAGGACAGGGTGCCGTGCAGACATTTTCGCATTATGTCAAAGCGACCACTTTACAGGGAACTGAGCAGGTTATTCCGTTAGGTCCGGCAGCATCGCAGATTGCAATTAAACAACTGGGGACAAACGGTGGGGGCTTCTTTGGAGCGAACAGTGCACATCCCTTTGAAAATCCAACACCTTTTTCCAACTTTTTAGAATTGTTTGCCATAATCATTATCTCAGCTGGTTTAGTATTTACGTTCGGTCATTATATGAAATCCAAACGCCAGGCGAGGGCGATATTTATTACAATGTTTATCCTCTTTGCTTTGGGTCTTGCAATATCACTCTGGGCCGAGTACGGTCATAACAATGTATTAAATGTTTCAGGTTCAATGGAAGGAAAAGAGACCCGATTTGGCGTTATGAACAGTGTCCTGTGGTCTGTTACTACCACTGTTACATCGAATGGTTCCGTGAATGCAATGCATGACAGTTTATCTCCATTATCAGGTTTGGTAGCCATGTTCAACCTGATGCTTGGTGAAATCATTTTTGGAGGGGTAGGATCGGGTTTATATGGGATAATCATCTTTATTTTACTTACAGTTTTTATTGCAGGGTTAATGGTTGGACGAACACCTGAGTATCTTGGGAAAAAAGTGGAAGCTTACGAGATGAAGATGACCATTCTTGCAATTTTAGCTCCAGCTATCGTGATCAAATTATTTTCGGCGATTGCCTGCTCAATCCCTGCAGGAATATCAGGTCTCAATAATGCAGGACCTCATGGCCTCTCAGAAATATTATACGCATTCAGTTCGGCTGCCGGAAATAATGGGAGTGCATTTGGAGGGCTCAATACGAACACAGTTTTTTATAACCTGATGTTAGGTTTTGGTATGCTTATAGGTCGTTTTGGGATTATTATACCGGTAATGGCTATTGCGGGCAGCATGGCTAAGAAAAAAGTCACCCCGGTTTCATCAGGTACTTTCAGGACTGACAACTGGTTGTTTGTGATGTTGCTGATAAGTGTTATTCTTATTGTCGGAGGGTTGACCTTTTTTCCTCCTCTGGCACTTGGACCGATAGTTGAACATTTCTTAATGAATTTGGGTGTTACTTTTTAGTTTTTTAAGATAAATAGTATGGAAAAGCGAAATATGAGTCATCTGTTTACCAGGGAAATAGCTGTACAGGCATTAAAAGATTCTTTTATCAAGCTGAATCCTGGCGTTCTGGTGAAAAACCCGGTTATTTTTATTGTAGGCATTGGAGCACTTATGACAACAGTGGTTGTATTTACTGATGTTTTAAGTAGTCATTTTTCTAACTTTAACTTTCAGATCACACTCTGGCTATGGTTTACGGTCTTGTTTGCCAATTTTGCCGAAGCAGTTGCTGAAGGTCGCGGTAAGGCGCAGGCAGATAGTTTACGTAAAAGCCGTACCCAGACAAAAGCCCGAAAGCTGGTTCATAATAAAGAAGAAATTGTTCTGGCAAATGATTTAAAAAAGGGAGATGTTGTGATCTGTGATGCGGGCGATATTATCCCTGCAGATGGAGATGTAATAGATGGAATTGCCAGTGTTGATGAATCAGCAATAACAGGGGAATCAGCGCCTGTAATCCGTGAAAGTGGAGGTGACCGCTGTGCTGTTACAGGAGGAACAAAAGTAATCAGTGACAGGATTACTATTAAAGTAACCTCTGAACCTGGCTTTACATTTCTGGACCGCATAATTGCTTTAGTAGAAGGCGCAAAACGGCAAAAAACACCGAACGAAATTGCATTGATCATCCTCTTGTCAGGTCTTACTATTATATTCCTGTTAGTAGTTGTTGCTTTGCCGGCATATTTTGGTTATAGTCTGAAAGCTTCAGGTGTATCCGCAAATTACAATCTGACCTTACCAGTTCTGATTTCACTTCTTGTCTGTCTTATCCCGACGACGATTGGTGGTTTGCTGAGCGCCATAGGAATAAGCGGAATGGACAGACTTTTGCGAAAGAATGTTATTGCAACCAGCGGTAAGGCCATAGAAGCTGCCGGAGATACTGACGTTTTGCTGCTCGATAAAACAGGAACAATTACCTTAGGGAACCGCATGGCTACGGAGTTTATTCCGGCAGAAGGATTTACCAAAGAGCAACTGGCTGATGCAGCACAATTAGCATCTCTTGCTGATGAGACGCCGGAAGGTCGGTCGATTGTTGTATTGGCAAAAGAACAATTTAATATCAGAGCAAGGGAAATGCAGGCTTTGGATACTGTGTTTGTCCCATTCACTGCCCAAACCAGCATGAGTGGTCTCGACTTAAAGAACCCTGATGGTCAGTTGCGAAGTATCCGGAAAGGCTCTTCCAGCGCAATAAGAAAATTCATTGAAAACAATAATGGATTTTTCCCAAAAAATGTAGAAGAGATTGTATCTGAACTTTCACGTCAGGGAGCCACTCCGTTAGTTGTTGCAGAAAATAACCAGGTACTGGGTGTCATACACCTGAAAGATATAGTGAAGGGTGGTATTAANNGGTGTTGATGATTTTCTTGCAGAAGCAAAACCCGAAGATAAACTTTCACGGATCAGGGAGGAACAATCGAACGGTCATTTGGTAGGAATGATCGGCGATGGCACCAACGATGCCCCTGCCCTGGCCCAGGCCGATGTGGGCTTAGCGATGAATACCGGTACACAGGCAGCACGAGAAGCCGGAAACATGGTTGATCTGGACAGTAACCCGACAAAGCTTATTGAAGTAGTTGAGACAGGAAAGCAGTTGCTTATGACCAGGGGGGCATTGACAACTTTCAGTATTGCCAACGATGTAGCCAAATATTTCGCCATAATTCCTGCTATAGCAACATTTTTGTATGTTACATCTTCCGGAGTATCTCCTTTAGGTGTTCTTAATATAATGAAACTTACTTCTCCTGAAAGCGCTATTTTAAGTGCGGTTATATTCAATGCCTTGATTATTGTGGCCCTTATTCCGCTAGCCCTGAGAGGAGTGAAGTACCGGCCTATTTCAGCTAACAGGGTACTTGCATTAAATATTGTTATTTATGGTATTGGAGGAATTATTGTTCCATTCATAGGAATCAAGCTAATCGATATGTTACTTGTTTCCATACACATGATTTAAGTGGTGTAGAAATTATAAAAAATTAACAGAGTTTACAATGAAAACACAATCTAAAATAGCCCTGAAATTTTTATTGGTTATGATAATACTGACTGGAATTATTTATCCCCTTTTAATGACCGGTCTGGCACAGTTGGGTTATCCTTCAAAAGCTAATGGAAGTCTGATAATGAACGATGGTAAAATCATAGGCTCTGAGCTTATAGGCCAGAAGTTCGATAGCAGTATCTATTTCTGGTCGAGACCATCAGCTATTGGTTATAATCCCATTCCATCAGGAGGTTCCAATTTAGGACCAACAAGTGATACCTTAAAAAAACAGGTTGGTGCACGGCGTGTACTATTTGCTAAAATAAATTCTATGACGGATCCGTTGTCGATTCCAAAAGAAATGGTATTTGCATCGGGGAGCGGCCTCGATCCACATATCTCACCTGAAGCAGCATTATTGCAGGTAGATCATATCTCCAGGGCCAGGCATTTTGAAAACAGCCAAAAAGAAAAACTTTTAAATAAAATAAAGGAATTGACTGAAACACCTCAGTTTTTCTGCCTCGGGGAACAACGGATTAATGTATTAATATTAAATTTAGAGCTTAATAAAATTTAAGACAAAAAACTGATAATAAGTAAACTACTACACAATGAAACATTCAATTAGGACAAGATTTACCCTGGGTATGATTTTTTTATTTATTATCATATCAGTATTAGCAGTTTTTTCCGGTTATTACCTGAATAAGCTGTCAGACAAAACAAGTGCCATTCTTAAGGAAAACTACCTGTCAGTAGTTTATGCGAGGGAGATGTCAGAAGGGATTATGAACATCAATCAGGAAATTACTACCTGTTTTTTA
Organism: Bacteroidales bacterium; assembly: GCA_003141715.1. Classification (GTDB taxonomy): domain Bacteria; phylum Bacteroidota; class Bacteroidia; order Bacteroidales; family VadinHA17; genus LD21. The sequence continues at coordinate 38,475 of PLNF01000094.1, forward strand.
ACTAAAAGAAATCCTGACAGTTTAAAAATCGCTAAAGAATTAAAACATATCAACCAATCGCTTATATCTGAAAAGAATAATATAACGGAACCCGGTGAAGATAAGCTGGTATCAGGTATTGAGACCGATTATATCGAATTCAGAGATTCATTATTAACTATTATTAAATCGCCAAAATCAGCTGACGATATACTTTACCTGCAAAATAAATCCGGCAATCTTTATCAGCAATTGTCAATTCTGTCTCAGATGAACGGGAAGGCCCTTGAAGTTAAAACGGATGATGCAAAAGCTTCATCCAAAAGCGCTTTGACAAAGATGACAATTCTGGCAACCTTGTGTTTTCTGATCGGAATGAGTTTTACCTTCAGTTTTTCTTCATATTTTAACCGGCGTTTTTTTGAACTCTACAATGGTATAAAAGAGATCGGCTCCGGCAATTTTGATCAACGACTTTTTTTCGATGGGAAAGATGAGTTCTACGAGATTTCTCTAGTTTTAAACGAAATGGCAGACAAATTAAAGAAAAACAAGCAAAAAATGTCTGTAACTTTTTTGGATGATCAGGCAAAAGGTATAACTTCTAATGACATAGAGGAATTGAAAAAGATGTTGTTCAGGATAAAAACCATGGAAGAACAGGCAGCAGCATTAATTTCGAAGTTTGAAAAAAAGCAGGAGTAGATGGACAATAATGACAATCGTCCCGATCCCGATGAACTTTTGGCTTCCTTGAAGTTACAGGAAGAAAAAAGTAAACGGGGCAAGCTGAAAATATTCTTCGGAATGTGCGCCGGTGTGGGTAAGACTTATACAATGCTTAAAACAGCACAAGCCGAGAAGTCAAAAGGGTGCGATATTATTATAGGTTATGTTGAAACTCACAACCGAAAGGAAACAGCTGAGTTGGCAGAGGGCTTTGAATTGATTCCCCGGAAAACCTATCAATACAAAACAACAACAGTTTACGAGATGGATCTGGATGCAATTATAGCCCGGAAGTCATATCTTGTTCTGGTTGACGAACTTGCACACACAAATGCACCGGGCAGCCGGCATGCCAAAAGGTATCAGGATGTTTTGGAGATACTCGATAATGGCATAAACGTTTATACTACAGTAAATGTACAACATCTCGAAAGTCGTTCAGATACCGTAGCCCAGATTACAGGTATAGTTGTCAGGGAAACCCTGCCGGATGAAATCTTTGAAAACGCAGATGAGATTGAAGTTATTGACCTGACTCCTGACGAACTGCT
>PLNF01000090.1 GCA_003141715.1 Bacteroidales bacterium
AGACTCTTTGAGTTTGCAGTAAGAGTCATTGAATTTTTGAAAACGTTATCATACTCACCTGAAAATAAAACTATTCGTACGCAATTATCAAAAAGTGCATGTTCAGCAGGGGCTAATTACTCGCCCTGTCAAATTGCATCAAATTGTTAAAAGATTTTTATTTTACATCAGATTTGATGCAAAGATTTGAGGCGCATAACGTGGGTAAAGTACCTTCAACCAAAAATAGGAGACCTTTTGAAATAGTTTACTTCGAAGGTTGTCGCTCAAAAGAAGATGCAATTCATCGTGAAAAATATCTTAAAACGTATTATGGGAAAATGTTTATACATAAGCGCCTCAAATCTTATTTGACAGGGTGAAGAGTCGCAGTCTGGTTCATCAAAAGCTGACTTTACAAATAAGGTCAGGATTTCATTACGAGAAATGAGGGAATCAAATTATTGGCTCAGAATTATAAAAAGAACGGTCAAAGATGTAAATATGTCAGACCTTGCCTATTTAATTAAAGAATCAGGAGAACTCAAAAATATTCTGGGCTCTATTGTCCAAAAAACTCGATAAGACATCTCCGTTATACTTTTCACTTTTATCTTGTGACTTTTGTCTTTTATCTTTAATCATACTTTCTCCTTTCTCCTTTCTCCTTTAGATGAAACGCATAGCAATTCTCCAATCAAACTACATTCCCTGGAAAGGTTATTTTGATATCATTAATTCAGTGGATGAATTTGTAATTTATGATAATGCACAGTACACACGCAGGGATTGGCGAAACCGGAATATTATAAAAACAAAAGATGGACTTAAGTGGCTTACCATTCCCGTGGAAGTTAAGGGGAAGTATAATCAGAAAATAATGGAAACCAGGATAGCTGATAAAAAATGGGCCCTAAAGCACTGGAAAATGATTAAGTATAATTATTGTCCTTCATTGGTTTTCAGAGAATATGAAGGTCTTTTTGAGGAAACTTATCTTCAAAGCGAAAAACTAAATTTCCTTTCTGACGTAAACAGGTTATTTATTAGTGTAATAAATTCAATTCTTGGAATAAAGACACTGATAACAGATTCCTCAAAATACAAAATGGAAGGAAACAGGAATGAAAAGATAATCTCAATTTGTAAACAAGCAAACGCTGGATTATATCTGACCGGACCTTCCGCAAAGACATATATTGATGAGAAAATGTTTTTTGAATCAGGAATTAATTTAATATGGGTCGATTATAAAGGTTATCCGGAATATAATCAGATTTTTCCTCCTTTTGAACATGCAGTAAGTATTATTGATGTGATTTTTAATAACGGTGTTAAATCCACGTCTTTTTTAAAAAGTTTTCAATGAATATTTCTATAATTATACCTGTTTTTAACGGGGGAAAGTCGTTAAAGGAATTATATGATAAAATCAGGAATGTACTTACCGGAAACCTGACTTATGAAATGATCTTTATCCATGATTGTGGGAATGACAATAGTTGGAAGGTTATTAAAGAATTGGCTGAAAAGGACCGCAATCATGTCAGAGGATTTCACCTAGACAAAAATTATGGTCAACATATTGCAACCCTTTTTGGGTTTAAAAATGCTACAGGAGACTATATAATCACTTTAGATGAGGACAATCAGCATGATCCAAAGTACATTCCTGAAATGATAAAAAGACTTGAAGATGGGAAACATGATTTTGTTTATGGAAAATTCAGGAAGATCGAGCAACCTTTTTTAAAAGTGTTTTTATCATCATTTCTGAGAAGGATATTATCTATCTTGGTCCCTGATCTTCCGTATGACTATTCCTCTTACAGAGTAATCAGAAAAAATATAGTCGTAAAGGTTATTGAAGCCGGTTCTCATTTTTCTTTTATAGATGCTGCTCTTGGTAATTTATCATCAAATTATAGCAGTGTAATGATTGATCATTGCAAAAGGTTAAAAGGGCGAAGTTCCTATACAATCAACAGTCTTTTTAAGCTATTCTTAGATGTATTATTTGGATACAGTAAAAGATTCAGAATCATTTACAATACGCTTTTATATATATTATTGTCATGTGTTTTTTTGGCAGGTTATCTGACAATTATTCAATCTATTCAACTACAAATCACTGCTATAATCCTTTTGTTTCTCTTAATCATTATGTTATTACTCCGAATGAGTAGCTTTCAAAGAATAAAACACAACCTGAATTCATTCGTTATTGAACAATTAAATTGAAGCAAATGATTCATGGAAAGAAAATAATATTAAGATCTTTAAGGGAAAATGATTTGCCTTCGATTAATAAATGGAGGAATAATCTTGAGAACCGGATACTCACACAGGGTTATAGGGGCCCGGTTACGATGGAGATTGATTCCATTTGGCTTAATAAAGTACTTACCAATACCGACAGCAGAAATATTTATTTTGGTTTTGAAAATCCACCCCAACCTGATCTGTTTGGAATAATACAACTAAACGAAATAGATTATATTTCCGGAGTTGCAACATGTGGAATTCTGATCGGGGATGATGAAAACAGGGGAAAAGGAATTGGAGCTGAAGCTGTCAGGGCAGTTTTGTACTATGCTTTTTTTATTCTTAATCTCAGGAAGGTAATAACATATATTGCATCCTTTAACAAACAGGCATTTAAGGTTCAGAAAAAAGTTGGGAAGGTTCATGAAGAAGGATGTCTGAAAGCTCATTATCACTTTAATGGTCATTATTTTGATATCCATATTCAATCTTTCTTCAGAGAAGATTTCGAATTTCTAAAGGATGATTATACCTTTTAATATACCTTTTACTACAGGGAATGAGCTTGAATATATAAAACAGGCCATTGGCAACCGTCATCTTTCCGGAAATGGACCGTTTACCCGGAAATGCTGTGAATTGCTTGGGGTAAAATATGGTTTTGGAAAGTGTCTCCTTACTACATCATGTACCGATGCGCTTGAAATGTGTGCACTTTTGCTTGATATCAAACCAGGAGATGAGGTAATAGTGCCAGCCTTTACGTTTGTTTCTACAGCTCTTGCTTTTGCCCGCCAGGGTGCAAAAATAGTTTTTATCGACAGCAAATCAGATAATCCCTGCATGGATGAAGATAAGATTGAAAAGCTCATTACATCAAGAACTAAGGCAATTATACCAGTTCACTATGGGGGATTTCCTTGTGAAATGGACAGTATTATGCAGATTGCTGAAAAACACAATCTTATCGTCATTGAAGATTCAGCACATGCTTTTGGAAGCAGATATAAAAGCAAACTTCTTGGTACAATAGGACATTTGGGATGTTTCTCATTTCATGAAACGAAGGTTATACATTGTGGTGAAGGAGGAATGCTTACAATTAATGATAGGAAACTCTCAGAAAGAGCAGAGATTATTTGGGACAAAGGAACAAACAGAAGTCAGTTTCAAAGGGGAGAGGTACAAAAGTACGAATGGTTAGATACAGGATCATCTTTTCTTTTATCTGACTTAAATGCAGCATTTTTATTTTCTCAACTGAAAGAAGGAGAGAAGATAATTAATTACAAAAAAGAACAATGGTTTCTTTATTCTTCATTACTTAAAGATCTGGGAAATAAAGGGTTAATAAAATTGCCATTAATTAATAATAATACACAATATAATTATTCGGGTTTTTATCTTGAAGCAAAAAACTTAAAGGAAAGGGAAGATCTAAGGAATCATCTCATTAAGAGAGGAATCCAGGCAATAACTCATTATCTCGATCTTTCTGGCAGCCCTTATATTTTAAAAAATCAGAAAATTCAAAGTATTAGCCAAAATGAGAACAGCAAAAGATATGAAAATACTATCCTTCGGCTTCCATTCTATTTCTCCTTAAAAAACAACCAAATTAAAGAAGTCGCAGGTGCAATAAAAGAATTTTACCTTCAAAAAGAACTTTATGTTTGACATATTTAAAAATAAGTCAAATGGACTTCATACGAATTGGATTGTATTTATATTTATCTTATTAACATTCATTATCAGATTGTCGGTTTTTTATTCCACTGTACTTTTCAGTTTTTCGGATTATGGGGCCTATCTTTCTATGAGTGAAAAAATCAGGTCAGGAGATAAAGTTTTTCTCCAAAGTGGTAATTTCTTTTTTACAATCAGCTATTTGGGATATTTTGCCAAATATATTCTCGGTTCCCTTGATTACTTTTTCCTTTTCAACTGTTTATGTGGTTCAATTATTGGTTTTCTGATGTTTTATATTTTAAAAAAAGTATTTCACTCGACCCTGGCAGGAATCATATCCATCATCCTTTATATATTCTATACAGAGTTCATGGTTTTTTCTTCAGTTTTCTATACTCCGATACTGATGATTTTCTTACTGTCGGTTTTTGTAATGTTCTTATCCTTTTATTACCGGTTTGCAAAACCTATTCCGCTAGTATTATCACTTGTAGGACTGGTTCTAATATTTCTACTTACTTTTTTCTTTAAGCCGGAACTACTCTATTTTCCAATATTTTTGATAGTTTTTTCGTTCTTTTTTGTCCGAAAAGACAAGGTTTTCATGTTTCGTTCATTAGCCCTTGCTTTTATATTGCTGGGCTCATATTTTTTATTTAACAGTTTAAAGATCATTTCCCGTCCTGAAAAGAATGTAATTTCCAACGATTTTATCTTTTTCGGCCACACAAATTATGGCGGGGATGGGGGAGAAGGGTCATTTGTATATCCTGAAAATAAAGTAAGGTATGAAAAAGCATTAGCAGTCTGGTGTGAAAAAAATAACATTACACAACCTGACGTAACAGACAGAAACAAGTTTCAACTTAAAGAGATATTTAAATTTGTAAAAACTTCGCCCTTTGCCTGGATTAAACTTCAGTTTACAAAATTCTTCCGCACTTTTGGTGTTGTACCGGAAACCACCAGTTTTATGATCCTTTACACAGGATTGACCAAAGGTAACCTTTGGTTAACCTCAATAATTGTTGTCGCCCCAGTCGCTCTGATTATACTTTTATTTGTCTCCTTTTTTAATATATCTGCATTAAAAAAACTATTTATATCTGAGGATAAAAGACTTCAGGACAGCGTTAACAAACACTTCTTGTATGTCTATTTCCTCTTATTCTTTTATTATATTATCGCCACGGTTTTCTTCGGTCAATACTCTGAACGTTATAGATTACCTGTGATGGTCGTTTTTATTATCCCATTGCTAGGTTATTTCATTGCTTCATTTGACAGGAAACAGTTCTTTAATCGGGGAGCACTTACTATCAAGGGCGTGGTAATTGTTTTATTTATTACAATATGGCTGTTTCAGGCAAATAAGGCCATCTCGAATAAAGAAAGATTGAAGAATGCTATCGAATCTGTTAAAGGAGTTCATGGTATAGATTAAAGAAAAAACAAGATAAAAGACAAAAGTTTGAAGAAAAAACCAGAACAAAGACAAGTTTAACGTGGAAGGTTGAAAACAAGATAAAAGACAAAAGTAAAAAGATAAAAGTAGGGCCGAGCGTTAAGAATTTGCCCGGTGGGCAAATTTAGCGACGGAGCCAGTTTGTAGCGATGGGAAAGAAAAATGATCTTTGTGAAAGGCTCTTTGAGTTTGCAATAAGAGTGATTGAATTTTTGAAAACGCTGCCGTATTCCCCTGAAAATAAAACTATTCGTACTCAACTGTCTAAAAGCGCTTGTTCAGCAGGGGCAAATTATTCACCCTGTCAAATTGCATCAAATTGTTAAAAGATTTTTATTGTACATATGTTTTAAAGAGTTTGACCGATTTCAAATTTTATGTTGGTTTTACATCAGATTTGATGCAAAGATTTGAGGCGCATAACGCGGGTAAAGTACCTTCAACCAAAAATCGGAGACCTTTTGAAATTGTATACTTCGAAGGTTGTCGCTCAAAAGAAGATGCAATTCATCGTGAAAAATATCTTAAAACGTATTATGGGAAAATGTTTATACATAAGCGCCTCAAAGCTTATTTGACAGGGTGAAGAGTCTCAATCTGGATCATCAAAAGCAGATTTTTCAAATAAAGTCAGAATCTCGCTTCGAGAAATGAAAGAATCAAACTATTGGCTCAGAATTATAAAAAGAACTGTTAAAGAAGTAAATGGGACAGAACTTGACTATTTAATAAAAGAATCAGAAGAACTCAAAAAAATTCTAGGCTCTATTGTCCAAAAAACTCGATAAGACATCTCCGTTATACTTTTCACTTTTATCTTGTGACTTTTGTCTTTTATATTTTCCCAAAAACCTCAACCTCAAAATAATGAGTACATTTGAGGGAAACTGGTAATTACATAAATGGATAAACAACAACGGCATAAAGTCTTGCAGTCGGTTATGTGGGATTATTCCATATCCACCGGCGATATGGAAAAACTACTTGATGGTAAAATTGACAAAGCGGGTCATTATACACGTGAAAAATTGTTTGCTAAAATGCTTACAGGTTTGCCATGGTACACCATTATTCAGCTTTTGCCTGTCGAAATTGTAAAGGAAATGCTAACTGATGAGGTAATCGGAGCATTATGGCCAAAATCGGTACAGAAACAATATGAGTATATTAGAAAAAGATTACAGGAAACTTTACCACACTCAGGATAAGATACTTCTGGCTTTAAAACAAGTTCTGTCTCCTTTTTACCTGACAGGAGGTACCGCATTAGGAAGATTTTATCTTAACCACCGTTTTAGTGAGGATTTAGATTTTTTTATAAACAAATGCAACACTTTCCAATCATCAATAAAAAACATTGAAAAAGTACTCATCAACAAATTTTCGGTATTAAAGAACGAAAGCATTGTTTATGATGATTTTGTACGATATTATATTGAAGATGAAGGAATGGTGCTTAAAATTGAATTTGTAAATGATATTGCTTATAGGTGCGGAGTTCCAAATATATATCAGTACGGCTTTATCGATACACCTCTTAATATTCTGACAAATAAGCTCACTGCTATTGTCGGTCGCGATGAACCTAAAGATGTTTTTGATATCTATGCCCTGTCACAACATTACATGTTTAACTGGCTGGATGTATTCGGCGAAGCTAAGAACAAAGCAATAATTAACGAAATTGATGTGGAGCAGCGAATGAAGAGCTTCCCGGTTCTTCTTTTTCAGAAAGTTGACTGGCATATTTTACCCTTCAATACCGACTCAGTAAACAAAGCGATACAAACAATAGCGAATGATTTCTTTTTAGGTTCAGATAACTCATTAGGTACAAATTGTATTGCTATAGAACACGCAGTGGTTATTGACCCACAATCAAACTTATAAAATTTCATAATCGAAGTTTTAACCCCCATAACCCTATAACGCCATAACATTATAACGTCATCATCTATCACCAATAATACTTAATACATTTCCTTACTTTTACCTTTTACCTTTTTCCTTTTGTCTTGTGACTTTTGTTTTTTATCTTAAAAATAAAATAATGAAGCAGATATTACTCATACTAATTGCAGTGACTCTTCTGGCCGCTTCTTGCACTTCTCAGAAAAAGCTCGCATATCTAAATAACTTACCTGTGGCAGGAGGTGAAGAAACCTTCACAATGGAAATCCCCGACTACAAAATTCAGCCCCGTGATATCCTTTATATTACTGTAAAAGCTATGATGCCCGATGGCACCATAAATGATTTCCTTACCTCGGCAAGAAACTATGGAGGGGCCTACGTTACTCAGGGAGAATCCGGAGGGTATCTTTATGGCTTTGATGTGAATCCCGAGGGGAACATTGTTATACCGGCAGTTGGACCAATAAAAGTCGCCGGACTTACTCTTGAAGAAACCAGAAAGTTGCTACAGGAATCGGCAGACAAGGTATTTAAGAACTCAACAGTTGAATGCAAACTACTCAGTTTTAAATTTACAGTAATAGGAGAGGTAAGAGCTCCGGGAACCTATGTTAATTACAATAATTATCTTACAGTTCTTGAAGCGATAGGACGTGCCGGTGGCTTAGGCGATTATGGTAACCGAAATAAGGTGCTTATCGTCCGCCCGTTTGATAAAGGAACCAAAACGTTCAGGTTAAATCTGCAGGACAAAAAGATACTTTCTTCAGAAGCATACTTTCTCCTTCCTAATGATGTGGTAATTGTGGAACCATTGAATCAGAAGATCTTCAGTATGAACCTACCGACGTTTTCCTTTATACTAACTGGGTTAACTTCGACAATTACGATGACACTATTGCTCATCAATTATTTGAAATAAGCTAAAAAATTGTTATGTCGTTATGTTGTTATGGCGTTATGTCGAAAGGAAATCTTTACCGTCATAACATCATAACGCCATAACGCCATAACGCCATAACGCCATAACATCATAACACCACAACGTCATAACACTTGAAATGAAGTATTCGTTTGAAAAACTTGAAGTTTGGAATGATGCAAGGGAATTGCAAAAAGATGTTATGTCGTTATGTCGTTATGTTGTTGTGTCGGGAAGACGATAAAATTCAGTAAATGAAATACTCTTTTGAAAAATTAGAGGTTTGGCAAGATTCCAGGGAATTGACGAAAATGGTTTATAGTATTACCAGAACTTTTCCTGATGATGAAAAATTTGGAATTACTAATCAGATGAGGAGATCAGCAATTTCTGTTTCATCCAACATTGTTGAAGGTTCTTACAGGACAACCGGTAAAGACAAATCAAACTTCATGACAATAGCATATTCAAGTCTTATGGAATTATTGAATCAAACTATTGCATCCCTTGACCTGAAATATATTAATGAAGATCAGTACAATGAAATTAGGAGTCAGATAGAAAAAGTCTCAAACAAACTTAACGCCTTAACTAAGTATTTCAAATCCATGCGCCATAACGTCATAACATCATAACGTCATAACGCCATAACGCCATAACGCCATAACACCATAACGCCATAACATCATAACGCCATAACATCATAACATCATAACGCCATAACATCATAACGCCATAACATCATAACGCCATAACATTTACACCATGGACCCCAACTACCCCTCCCCCCCTCAACCAAATTTCAACGAAGACGATAACATCGATATCAAACGGTATATCTCACTGTATCTGAGTAACTGGTACTGGTTTGCCATTGCACTGTTTATTGCAGTGACGCTGGCTTATGGCATAAACAGGTATTCGCAACCAATCTATTCAGTATCATCTACCCTGCTTATAAAGGATGATCAGTTAGGGAAAATGAATAGCAATGCTGCAAGCGTGATCCCGGGAGGAGATATTTTTAAAAGCCAGCAGAACCTGAAAAATGAAATGGGTATCCTTAAATCATTCAGCCTGAATTACAGGGTTATGAAAGAGCTGGAGGATTTTCATATTGTTTACGTTAGTGTCGGAAAAAGAGGAATTGTGGAATCAAGAATGTATAAAACATGCCCCTTTAATGTGGTCTATGATTCACTTGAGCTTGAGCCAAAACAGCCAAATGTGGGAATAATAATATTATCAAAGAACACATATAGAATTGAATTTAATGATGGTATTAAATTTGACAGCATAATGAGTTTTGGTGCAAGATTTAATAAATTTGGATTTGACTTTAAAATTGAACCGAGGAATCCCGGGGAATCTGTTTATATTGAAAGCAGTTCAAATAGGTACTATTTCTATTTTACAGATCCGGGAAGCTTTGCCAGCGAATACAGGAGCAAGCTGACAGTTGCTCCGATAGAGAAAGAGGCATCCCTTGTTACTCTTTCCGTTTCAGGTCCTGTGATTGAACAGGAGGCGGATTATCTTAACAAACTAATGGATGTATATATCCTGTATGGTATTGATAATAAAAACCAGACTGCTGATAGTACAATTAAATTTATTGACTCACAGTTGGCCGTGATATTAGATTCCCTTGATGTTGCTGAAGAGAGACTTGAGAAGTTCAGGTTGAAAAACAGTTTTATTGACCTCAGCCGTGAAGGTATACTTATCCAGAACAGGCTTGAGAATTTTGAGAACGAGAAGACCGCGTTTGAGCTGCAGCTGCAATATTACAATTACCTTTCGGAGTACCTGAATATTAAGAATGCTGTAGGAACGATCATCTCCCCTTCGGTAATGGGAATAACCGACCAGGTATTACTCAGCCTTGTTGTTGAACTATCAAAGCTTCAGAAAGAACGGGAAAAATTTGGTTTCAATATTGAGGGTAATCAACCGGCTCTTGAGCTTATGGACAGGCAAATGGAAGAAACGAAAGAAGCCCTAAGGGAGAATGTGAGGAACGGTATTGCCGGATTAAAGTTGTTAATAACTGAATCGGACAGGAAGATATCCGGTGTGGAGGTTGAAATCAACAGGCTCCCCTCCACCGAACGGAAGCTTATCAATATTCAGCGGAAGTTCGATCTTAACAATACCGTCTATACTTATCTTCTTGAAAAGCGTTCCGAATCGGGTATTGCCAGGGCATCAAATGTATCCGACAACCGTATTATTGACACAGCTTCATACTTCAGTTCGGGCCTTATTAAACCAAAAGCAAGGAAGAACCTTATAATTGCCATTATGCTGGGTTTTATATTACCGATGACATTAATATCGCTGATTGACTTTTTCAACGACAGGGTAATTGATAAAAGGGATATTGAGAGAAAGACAAAAGTTCCTGTAATTGGATATATCAGTCACAGTGAAGGTAAGAATGAGATAGCTGTTGTTGAAAAACCCGGGTCATCCCTGGCCGAATCTTTCAGGTCGGTACGCACCGCGATTAAATATTTTGTTAAGGAAAATGAAGTGGCGGTTATTGCCGTCTCATCAACCATAAGCTCCGAGGGAAAGACATTTATCTCCATTAACCTGGCGGCGATAACAGCAATGCTCGGTAAAAAAGTTCTGCTTATTGGTCTTGATCTCAGGAAACCACGTATTAACAAGGTTTTTGAATTTCAGGATAGCCCCGGGATGAGCACGTACCTCAGTGGTAACTGCGAATATGAAGAAACAATCAGGGAAACCCAGATAAAAAATCTTTTCTATGCGCCTTCCGGTCCTATACCTCCAAACCCTGCCGAACTTATTGAGACTGAACAAATGAAAAAGTTCATGTTGAGAGCCAGGAAAGAATTTGATTATATTATTATTGACACTCCTCCGGTTGCCATCGTTACTGATACATTATTGCTGGCTCCTTATGTCGATGTTAATCTCTTTATAGTTCGCCAGAGATACACCTCGCGTAATACTCTCGAAATGATTGAGCAGTTGAACAATCATGGTGAACTTAAGAACATGGCCATTTTAATAAATGACATAAACCTTTCGGGATATTACGGTTACGGAATGAGGTACGGCTATACCCATGGTTATGGTTACTCCTACGGATATAATTATTACGGCAGTAATTATTATGGAAGGTATGGCTATACGGATAAGTCAAAAGGGTACTATACGGAAGAATAAATCCCTTCAAAAAAGATAAAAGACAAAAGTTGGCACTGTGGATGGGAGTTTGAGATTGCTTCGCCCTCCTTCGTCGGGCTCGCAATGACACTGCATGTAAGAATGTTTGTAGATGGAACCGGTCATTGCGAGGCTGGCGCAGCCGGCCGAAGCAAACCCAAACAACAGGCAGGATGCTATTTGAAAGCACCGGTCATTGCGAGGAGGAACGACGAAGCAAACCCCCGGTCACGGCAACGATAGAGCTTGATAATATCCAACTATGCAATCCATAATAAATGGATAAACAATCCTTGCAATCTTATTTTGATTCTGTTGCTACCCAAAGGCCAAAATGGAAAAGAAGGAATAGAAGTTATCATAAACTACTGGAGAAGTATTTTTCCTTCATAGTTCCTAAAAATGCCAAAGTCCTTGAAATAGGTTGTGGTACTGGCAATTTGTTAGCATCCCTAAAACCTGTTAGGGGCGTAGGTGTCGATTTTTCCTCAAAAGTAATAGAGATTGCTAAATCAAACTATCCTGATTTAGACTTCTTGGTTCAGGATGCTGAAAAATTAGAGATAATTGAAACTTTTGATTACATCATTTTATCCGACTTGGTTGGTTCCTTATGGGATGTGCAGGCAGTATTCAACAATCTTCAAAGTGTTTGTCACGAAAGAACCAGGGTGATCATCTCTTATTACAATTATATGTGGGAACCCCTGATGCGGCTTGGAGAAACATTTAAACTCAAACTTAAACAACCTCTTCAAAACTGGCTTTCATCAAAAGATATTATCAACATTCTTTCGCTAACCGGGTTTGAAACTATACGAACCGATAAAAAAATCATGTGCCCAAAGTATGTTCCACTTTTCTCATGGTTTGTTAATAGTTGTGTGGCCAATCTTCCTTTGTTTAGATATTTATCACTCATAAACTTTATTATAGCTCGACCCATAAATGAAAAATCAAAGGAATATTCTGTTTCTATTATAATTCCTGCAAGAAATGAAGTAGGAAATATTGAAAATGCCATATTACAGACTCCATTGTTTGGTAGCGGGCAAGAGTTCATTTATGTTGAAGGAAATTCTTCAGATGGTACTTATGAAGAAATGATCAGAGTAAAAATGGAATATCCTTCAAAAAATATTAAGATCATCAAACAAACAGGAAAAGGGAAAGGGAATGCCGTCAGAGAAGGATTTGATATTGCCACCGGAGATATTCTGTTTATACTTGATGCTGATCTGACCACACCCCCTGAATACATGCCCAAGTTTTACGAAGTTCTGCGCAAAAACAAAGGAGAATTCATAAATGGATGTCGCCTTGTATATCCGATGGAAAAACAAGCAATGCGTTTTCTTAACCTCATAGCTAATAAATTTTTCGGCATGTTATTCAGCTTTTTGATCGGGCAGAGACTGAAAGACACACTCTGTGGAACAAAAGTGTTATTTAAAAAAGACTATGAAATCATTAAAAACAACCGGGACTATTTCGGCGATTTTGATCCATTCGGTGATTTCGACTTGCTTTTTGGGGCTGCAAAACTCAATTTGAAAATAGTTGAAGTTAATGTAAGATATAAAGATCGACAATACGGTACTTCACAAATCAGCCGCTTTAAGCATGGATGGCTCCTTGTCCGAATGTCCCTGTTTGCTTCCAGAAAACTAAAGTTTTTTTAATAATTTAACAAAATAATAATAATGGTTGACCAAAGACTTCAGAACGAAATTGAACATGGAAAGTTTCTGGCTAGTCATAATGCAGGCGAAATCTGGAATTGGGAAACACCTGCCGGGAAAATCCGCTGGGACAGAAGAGTCGGAATGCTCACCAATTCATTAAAGAGAGGAATGAAGGTGTTGGAAATCGGATGCGGCACGGGATTCTTTACCAAAGAAATAATAAAAAAACCAGTTCAGCTTATTGCTATTGATATTTCACCGGAATTGATTGAAGTTGCCAGAAAAAACATTTTGGATTCCAACGTTGAATTTATTATTGAAAATGCTTACCAGATGTCATTTGACGACCAATCTTTTAATGCTGTAATAGGATCTTCTGTTTTACATCATCTGGACGTTGATAAGGCACTTAAAGAAATTTATCGTGTACTTACTCCCCGGGGATATATTGCCTTTACCGAACCCAATATGATGAATCCCCAGATTGCATTGCAAAAAAACATTCCGGCTTTGAAAAAAGCACTTGGTGATTCGCCTGATGAATCTGCATTTTTTATATGGTCTTTCAGGAAAAAGCTTAAAAAAGCCGGATTTACCAAGATTGATATTATTCCATTCGATTTCCTCCACCCGGGAATACCTAAGGGATTGATTAAAACCATACTGCCGTTTACTGATTTAGCTGAAAAAATTCCACTATTAAAACAAATTTCAGGGTCATTGTATATTAAAGCATTAAAGTAGTTATTGAAATTTATTATTTATAAAATAGATTGAATTTGTTTTACTGTTTTAAGGAATAGGATATATGGGATTAAGATATAAAATTGATATACCATTGGATGTACCTGAAAGGACTCATGTGCATAGGGAAATAATACTTTCAAAACCCTTCTTGAAAAACCTATATATAGAATGGTATGGAACATTTATCGATGAATTTCAAAAACTTCCCCCAGGTACAGTTATAGAATTGGGATCCGGAGGCGGTTTCTTAAAGGAATTAGCCCCTATCATCTTATCTTCAGACATTATCCCTTTGCCAACAAACGATATTACTTTTTCAGCACTCAATATGCCATTTGATGACAGTTCCATAAGTGGTTTATTTATGTTAGATACTTTTCATCACTTACCCGACGCCTCATTGTTTTTATCAGAAGCAAACAGAGTGCTAAAAGAAAATGGGAAACTTATAATGATTGAACCAGCTAATAGTATATGGGGAAGATTAATTTTTTCAAACCTTCATCACGAACCATTTAATCCAAAAGGAAACTGGCAAATTCCTGATTCAGGTCCATTAAGCGGAGCTAATATTTCTTTACCGTGGATCGTTTTTGTCAGAGACAAAGCTATATTCAATAAAATGTTCCCAAAATTAGTTATTGAAGAAATAACTTTTCATACTCCTTTAAGATATCTTTTAAGTGGCGGCGTTTCATTCAAACCACTTGTTCCTGATATTTCATTTCCGTTTTTCAGGGTAATTGATAACTTTTTAGTTTCATTATCAAAGCAGCTATCAATGTTTATGACAATAAAAATAAAGAAAATTAATTTTTAATAAGTCATAATCTAATGATTAAAATTCAGGTTCGATTAAACTCAGTAAATGAATCAATTATAAAGAATTGGTTCTGGCTGCATATTATCTTTATAGCATTCTATATTCTATATGTTTTGTATAAGGTTATAATGGGCGTTAATCCTATTTATTCAGGAATTGATAAGCCTGATGATTTCAATCTTCTAAGTTTTATATTTATTATCATTGGGTTTTTATTAATAGCAATTCCATTCGCTTTCATTAAATTGAAAATTTATTGGCTTTATTTTATAGCCTTCATTGCTTATTTACTAATCTCTTTCGGCTATATCAGAACAATAGACAAAGGATTACATTGGGAGGGTTCCGATGTTGCATGGGGAAATTATAACGCTGCTTTAGAATTTAACCAATTTGGCATATTGCCGGGGATCAAAAACTGGAATGAAAGAGCAAATCCCTATATTCAAAGTGAGTTTTCTGATTCAGTAAAAGGAATTATTAATAAATACAATCTTAGTTGGTTGGCTTTTGATAAATGGAAAGCCAATAAAATACCTGAGAAATATGAAGCCGGGAATAACAGACCAATCATGCATCCGCCTTTAGCCCCGGTTGTTCTTGGCTTGTGGCTAAATATATTTCCTTTTGGACATTGGTCGGCTGAAATATTTATGATTTTACTTGAATTTGCCAGTATTATATTGATCTTTATTTTGATAGGGAAAGGATTGAAAAATTATGACCGGATATTGATTCTGCTCCTTGCTCTCATTACAACTCCGGTAATGATACGTTTTCATGATCCTTCTGCGGAGCAATTGTCGATGTTATTATTTCTTCTTTCTACTTATCTGATATTTGATATTCAAAAATCTTCACTTTTAAAATACTTCTTGTCCGGACTTTTAATCGGTCTGACTTTTTATACAAAATTTAACATTATATTTTACATAGCTATCCAGGTGATCTTTTTTATTTTTAATAGTCATCGGGTAAGATTTAAAAGCATGATGGCCTATATAATTGGAGTTCTGACTGTAGTCTGTGTTTTTACAATTCTTGGATATTATTTCTGGTTGACATTCCTGACAGGATTTGTCTATTCCAAACTCTATGCTCTTCAAAAGCCCGTTACATTGGTGCAAGGTTTTTCTAAGATTTTGTATTTCGGTCCTACAATAATTCTATTAGTTCTCCTGGTAATCTTGGATTTTAATAAATATATCAACAAAACACTTTTAGCTCCCGTACTGTTGTCTTTAGCTGTTACAATGATCTATTTATGGGACGTTGGTACCTGGCACAGATATTTGGTTTTTTATTTGCCGGTATTATGTTCATTTCTGCTAATATCAAAACGCGCCATTAATCTCAAAACGAAAGATATTTTAATTATTCCTATAGCAAATTTTATTTTTATTGCACTTAATATCTATTTCTAATTATTGCTTTATGAATTTTTAATACTTTTAGTTACCGGAATAAGCTGCACGCCTCGCCTCGCACGCCTCAAGATAAAAGACAAAAGTAAAAAGATAAAAGTAGAGCCGAGCGTTAAGAATTTGCCCGGTGGGCAAATTTAGCGACGGAGCCAGTTTGTAGCGATGGGAAAGAAAAATGATCTTTGTGAAAGACTCTTTGAGTTTGCAGTAGGGGTTATAGAATTTCACTGAAAGAAATGCGAGAATCAAATTATTGGCTCAGAATTATAAAAAGAATTATTAAAGAAGTAAATAAATCTGAACTGGATTATTTAATTAAGGAATCGGATGAACTTAAAAATATCCTGGGATCAATCGTCCAAAAAACGAGATAATCAATCTTTTTTACTTTTATCTTGTGATTTTTGTCTTTTATCTTGATTTAACTTTCTCCTTAATATCATTAATACTTAAGTACTGGCATAAATTTATTTAACATGGCTATAAATGTATTTGTACCTAAATTTCATACCGAAGAAATCCTTAATGAAATTAGAGAATGCCTCGATAAAGGCTGGACCGGGATGGGATTCAAAACCATTGAATTCGAAAATAAATGGAAGGATTATACCGGTTTGCCCTATGCTCATTTCCTCAACTCTAACACTTCAGGACTACATCTGGCTGTTCATCTATTGAAAATGCAAAACAACTGGGATGAGGGTGATGAAATAATTACTACCCCCATAACCTTTGTTTCCTCAAATCATGTTATAATGTATGAACGGCTGAAGCCTGTTTTTGCCGATGTCGATCAATACTTATGCCTCGACCCTGATGATGTGGAACGAAAAATAACTTCAAAAACCAAAGCTGTTATGTTTGTGGGGATTGGAGGAAATACAGGACAATATAGCAGAGTTATAGAAATTTGTAAAAAACACAACCTGAAACTTATTCTCGATGCCGCTCACATGGCCGGTACAAAGTTTTGTGGCAAACATGTTGGACAAGAGGCCGGCGTATCGGTATTTAGTTACCAGGCTGTTAAAAATCTCCCTTCGGCCGATTCGGGCATGATCTGCTTCAACGATGAAGAATCGGACAAACTCGTTCGCCAGTTAAGTTGGTTAGGTATTTCTAAAGATACCTACCAAAGGTTTAATAAAAGTGAAGGAAGCTACAAATGGCGGTATGATGTTCCCAATTTAGGGTTTAAGTATCATGGAAATTCCATTGTTGCTTCCATCGCTTTGGTTCAGTTAAAGTATCTTGATGAGGACAATCTTTATCGTAACCTTTTAGCTGACAATTATATAAATCTTCTTCAAGAAATTCCGAACCTGAAAATTGTGCCCATAGCCCCCGATTGTGTATCATCACGTCATCTTTTCCAGGTGCTTGTACCCAATCGCGATAACGTAATTCAGGCTCTGTACGATCATCAGATATATCCTGGGGTTCATTACCTGGATAATACCGACTATCCAATGTACCACTATGCCAAAGGCACCTGCCCTCAAGCCGGATATTATTCGGAGCATCTGCTCAGTCTGCCATTGCATTTGAATATTTCCGAAACCGATCAGAAACAGGTTGTGGAAATTTTACAGAAAGCAATAAAATAAAAAAATGGTTTACCCGAAAGTAATAGTCTTAACGCTCAACTACAACGGGAAACCGCTATTAGACGATTGCATAACCTCTTATCTTGCCAACGACTATCCCAACTTCGAAATGGTGATGATTGACAATGGCTCGAATGATGGATCTGAAGAATATGTAAAAGCAACATACCCGATGGTTACCTGCATCCAAACGGGCAAAAACTTAGGTTATTCGGGCGGTTTCAATGTGGGTTTAAAATATGCTTTTGATGAGCAAAAGTCTGACTTTGCCCTCATTACCAACAACGATGTAAAGGTCGATTCCAAGGTGATCAGCGCCCTTGTGGAAGCTGCTGTACAAGATCCTTTACGGGGATTTATTACCGGCAAAGTTTATTATTTCGATCAACCCGATACGTTGCAATCGGTTGGTAAATATGAACACTCTTTACGCTGGAACGGAGGTCATCTGGGTGCAAGAGAAATTGACAAAGGCCAATACGATGAGCCTTCCGAACGTTTTTTTATTGACGATATTTTTACACTTGTTCGCCGCGATGTTTATGAAAAAACCGGAGGTTACGACACCACTTATTTTCTTCAATGCGAAGAATACGACTGGCAGGCCAGGGCCAAACAGGTTGGCTATAAGTTTTACTATACTCCTTCTGCAAAAATATGGCACAAAGAAAGCATGACATTGGGTAAATCATCCCCGATGAAATCATATTACGATGCCCGTAATCCTCTGATTGTTATAATGAAGCACCGGTCAATAAAATTTTACAGAAAATACCTTTCATGGCATTTCCGAAATGTAGTTCTTTTGCAATCTGCGAAAGTCATTATGCGAAAATTTGAAATCAATAAAGCCTGGATGATATGGAAGGGTTTCATTTCTGCTTTGATCTGGAGAGGGAAAAACAGAAATATATGTCATTTGGAAAAGGAGATTGTCTAGCTCTTCGTTCGCAAACCTTTGAACCTCAAACCTTTTACTTTTGTCTTGCCCTCATCCTTTAAAAAGTAGCTCAATTTGATCCGCATTAGTCAGGTTAGCTGCAAGCGGGGGAAACATATTGTTTCCAAATATAGAAACGTTTATTATCTTTGCGAAAAGATAACATGGTGATGGAAAAACCAATCGAAATAGTTTTGCTAAAACAAGCTGAAGATTTTCTTAACGAAATCGAAGAGCCTGTAAGAAGGAAGTTTTTCGTGTCAATGCGAAAAACAAAATCAAGGATTTTTGGGGACTGGTTTAAAAAAATGGTCGGAACGAGTGATATTTATGAGTTTAGGGTTGGCAGTAAGGGTAAGTTTTATAGACTTTTTTCTTTTTGGGATTCACGCGATGGAAAACAAACGCTTGTGATTTGTACCCATGGATTAATAAAAAAGTCCAATAAAACACCTAAATATGAGCTTGGTAAAGCAGAAGATATTAAGGACAAATATTTCAAAGGATTAATATAAGGAGGTTAAAATGGAGAAGGTTAAGAATTATAAGACTTTAGGAGAGTTGGAAGATAAATATTTTGGAAAACCAGGCACACCTGAAAGGGAGCAATATGAATTTGAGCTTTCTATGGATATTCTTGGGGGGAAATTAAAACAAATCAGGAAAGAGCAGAGATTGACCCAAGAACAATTGGGAAAAATGATTGGAGTGCAAAAGGCTCAAATCTCAAAACTTGAAAGTGGAAATAATAGTGCAACAATTTCCACTGTTTTAAAAGTATTTCACGCAATGAAAGCTAAAGTGAAATTTAAAATAGAAATAGAAGAACCAATTGGATTTGTAGCACAATAACATCGACAGCAGCTTTGTTTTTAGGATTTCAACCGGCCTCAGAGAATTTTGGGAAATAGCGACTGTTTTGACTCTTGCTGCGAGGGCCTGCAGTAAGCAATACTGTCTGAACGATCCGCCATCTGGCGGAGAGTGAGTTGTATTGCGTGGGCAAGCGGAAAAACATGAGCCCCAAAATTATCTGCAGCCNNAGCCTTGAATTTTCTTTGGTTACTTTCTTTGTTTCAAGACAAAGAAAGTAACAGGGATTTAAGGCTAAGCAGTGCGAACTGCACGACTTCAAACGTTATTTTTGGCATCACACTGGTTGTTTTATTGTTCTGGGTTCACTTCGTAATGTTAAACATTTGCGTATTAAGATTGCCGTTAAACTTTGGCAAGGCCTTTTTTCAGCTATTTACTGGGGCATTGTTAATAAAAAACTTACCTGGAGGCATTTTATTTAACGAAAAGCAGCTTGCAAATTAAAAAGGCTTTAATAACAAATGAAAATAATCCGCAAATACATTTTCGAATTTACTGAATCAGAAAAAACTGAGATTAATAATTTTATTGGACTAAATGAGGGATTGATTTTTCACGAAACAAAATTCAATAAAATCGCTTCTGAAACATTTAATACGAATCTTTTTTATTTTCTTGCATATACAGACAAAAGATTGGATGGAATATGTCCTGTTCATTCTATTAAAAGAGGAATATTGAGCAATACCTATTCAAATAATGGAAGTTTTGAAATTCCTTATGGAGGATGGGTATTCGACGATAAATTTACAAATTTCCAAAGTTTATGGAATAATTTGCCCATCCGCATAAATGAATCATTAACCTATTGGTCTTCTTTTATGAAGAACATTCCGGAAAAGTTAAAGAATGAAGGACAAAAGTTTCAAACCGGTCTTGTCAATCTGAATAATTCCGAAATTGAGTTGTTTGATAATGTGATTCATTCCAATAAACGGAATAAGATAAGGAAGGCTGAGAAATCAGATATTACCATAAAAAATTTCGGGACTGAAGGCTTACCAATATATTTTAATCTTATGCATGACTTGCATAAAAAAAAAGGTTTAAAAGAATCCCCATTTAACTATTATGAAAAAATTTTGAATGCTTATTATGCAACCGGTAATGCTGTGTTAATGATTGCTTTTCATGAAGAAAAACCTTTAGCAGGCGTCATAATAGTCGGTAATAAAAATGTAATGCATTATTGGCAGGGAGCTTCCATGAGCGAGGCCCCAAATTTTGGACAGGGAGAACTGCTTCAATGGGAAGCCATCAAATGGGCAAAAAAACAAAGAGCACAATATTACGATTTATGTGTAATTGAACCGGAGCGGTTACCCCATATTGCCCAATTTAAAATGGGTTTTACTAAAGAAGTTATACCGGTTTATTGTATAAGTAAAAAGAGCTTCTTTTTCAGAGTAACAAATAAATTTCAGAATGTACTTTCAAATTAAAAAATTAGTCCCGGGTTTTATTAAGTCTTTATTCTGGCAAAAATATTTGAGGATAAAATTTTCTTCAGATAATTTTCTTGGCAAAAGGATTATCTTCTCTAAAGATTTGATTATAGGTAAGAATTGTAAAATTGGTGATAACGTAATATTTGGAAGCTCGGTAAAGTTAGGAGATAATATTTCTATTGGTAAAGATGCATTTATTGAAAATATTGAAGTAGATGATTTTTCTTCAATTGAAGGGAAAGTTATCTGTACAGGGTTTGGAAATGGTAAAATAAAGATTGGGCAGAATAGTTATATAGGGCTTTTTAATGTTTTGGATTGGAGTAATGATATTACCATCGGAAACTTTGTGCATATTGCCGGACCTTCTACAGGATTGTGGACACATACTTCTGCCCCTATGTGTCTTAACGGTATCCCTCTGGAAAACAAATCACAAAAATACAGGCCAACTAAGCCAATTGTAATAGAGAGCAACGTTTATATAGGAGGCAACTGCACCATTTATCCGGGTATTACTATTGGCCACCATTCTATTGTTACCCCTAATAGCGCTGTTACCAAAGATGTTGCTCCTTTTACTATGGTGGGTGGAGTTCCGGCAAAAGTGATTAAACATTTAAATGGTAAAATAGATTGACACTTAAAGACAAAGCAATTCAGGGAGCATCCTGGAGTTTGGCAGGAAACTTAATACAAAGCCTGAGTTCTTTTTTAATCGGTATCGTATTGGCGCGTCTGCTTACACCACCGGAATATGGGTTAGTAGCAATGGCAGGTGTTTTTATTTTTGTTACTTATGTGTTTGTCGATTCAGGATTCAGCACCGCATTAATCCAAAAGCAAAATTGTACAAGTGCAGATTATTCTACTGTCTTTTACCTGAACCTTGCAATTAGCTTTTTCTTTTTTCTGATAATCTTCTTTTCAGCAGGAGCCATTGCTGATTTTTATAGAGAGCCACAATTGCTCCCAATTATAAGAACACTTGGGTTTTTAATCATCCTGTTTGCACTGTCAATTGTACAACAATCAATTATTACTAGGCAAATAAACTTCAAATTACTTAATCTTATAAATATTTCTTCTCAGATTGTTTCGGGGATTATTGGCATTACTCTTGCCTATAAAGGATATGGTGTGTGGAGTCTGGTGTGGAAAACACTTTTAAACCAGGTATTTGTTAATGTACAATTATGGTTGTTTAACCGTTGGGCTCCTACTTTGGAATTTAGTATGAAGTCACTAAAGGAGATGTTTGCATATAGTTCAAAGCTCTTAATATCAGGCATAATAAATAGAATTTATGAACAATTGTATTCTCTTATTATCGGGAAATTCTTTTCTGCCAGAGAGCTTGGCCTTTATAACCGGGCTAACCAATTTAAAAGTTTACCTTCTGAAAGTCTTTCAGGGGCAATCATGAGTATTTCATTTCCTGTTTTTTCTCAGATTCAACATGATAAAATCAGGATGAAACATGTTGCAAAGAAAATAGTTAAAACAACAATGTATGTTACTATTACTGCTATGTGCGGCATGGCAGCCGTCTCAAGCCAATTAATTGTTACACTTATTGGTGAAAAATGGTCAGGCGCAACACTATATCTTCAATTATTGTGTATAGTTGGCCTGTTTTACCCGTTACATCCTATTAATCTTAACATCATTACAGCTATGGGGCGGTCTGACCTCTTTCTTCGCCTGGAAATAATAAAGAAGATACTGGCTGTTCCAATAATTCTTTTGGGGGTATTTACCAGCGTTACCAATATGATATTAGGAATGATAGTTGTATCAATCATTGCAATCTTCATAAACTCCCACTATACCAGAGTTCTTATAAATTATGGTATAAAGGAACAGTTTAGAGATATCTCAGGTTCAATGTTTTTAGGAGTCTTTATGGGATTAGTTGTATTCACAATCGGTTGGTTATTAAAAGAATCAGGAGCCCATCTGGTGGTATTGTCAATTCAGGTATTTTCCGGGATATTGATTACTATAGTGGTTTCAATTATTTTCAAATTGGATGAATTTTTTGAATTCAAAACAATTTTGCTTACTAAAGTTCTAAAAAGAGGATAATTTTAATAAAATGTTAAAATGAAAATATATTTGCTACTTAAAAAATGTTATACAATTTTTTGTTCGAGACCAATAAGAAAAGTATTGGCTTTTCTAAACAAACATGGACATAAAAAGAAGTGTTATATCTGTAAACGGGAATTTAATTCTTTTGGATTATATGGAAAAGGGAGTAAGGGTGTACCTGACTTTATTAAAGAATTGAAGCTGGTTGGAAGTGATATAGATAACTACTCTTGTATCTTTTGTGGTTGCCATGACAGGGAAAGACATCTCTTCATGTATTTTGATAGGCTACAACTTTGGGATAAAATTGCCCAATGCAAAGTGCTACATTTCGCACCTGAGAAATATATTAGGAAAAAAATATTAAGCATTAGACCAATTTCATATATAATGGCTGATCTTAATCCAATGGAAAAGAGTATATTATGCATTGATGCCACGAATATTCCATATCCTGATAAATCCTTCGATTTTATATTATGCAATCACGTTCTTGAACATATTACCAATTACAAAAAAGCTATTGATGAAATATATCGGGTATTAAACTTTGGAGGAATAGCAATTCTACAAACACCTTTTTCCAGGGTTTTGGAAAATAATTTTGAGGATGAGGGTATAAATACAAATGAACTTAGACTTTTTTTCTATGGCGAGTCAGATCATCGCAGAATCTTTAGCGAAAAGCAACTTGCCGGAGAATTCATTTCTGCCGGTTTTGTGTTGAAACTAATAACGAATAACTCTTTATTCGATAAAAACACCTCAGTTTATTACGGAATTAACTATAATGAAGATCTGTATATGCTCACAAAGTAAATGGTTTTTAAAACAATGAAAAAACTGAATATTTATGTAACTCAGCCTTTCCTCCCCCCGCTGGAAGAGTTTATCCCGTATCTCCAAAAAATCTGGGACAGCCATATCCTTACCAACGGAGGCCCTTTTCATCAGGAACTTGAACAAAAACTTTGCGAGTATCTTGGTGTAAAGTATATTTCACTTTTCTCCAATGGCACACTTGCCCTCGTAACTGCCCTTCAGGCATTACGAATTACCGGTGAAGTTATAACTACCCCTTATAGTTTTGTAGCTACAACACACGCCCTTTGGTGGAATAACATCAAACCTGTTTTTGTAGATATTGAACCAGATACTTTTAATATTGACCCGGAAAAGATTGAATCAGCAATCACACCGCAAACAACAGCTATTCTTCCAATACATGTATACGGCAATCCTTGTAATGTGCAAAAAATAAAAAAAATTGCAGATGCTTATGGGCTAAAAGTTATTTATGATGCCTGCCATACCTTTGGAGTTACGATAAAAGGCAATTCAGTTTTGAACTTTGGTGATCTTTCAGTAATGAGTTTTCATGCCACAAAGGTTTACAATACATTCGAAGGAGGTGCAATTGTTTGCCACGATGAAGCCACCAAAAAGCGGATAGACAACCTGAAAAACTTCGGTTTTGTAAATGAAACCACCGTAGTAACTCCCGGTATTAATGCCAAAATGAATGAAGTCCAGGCTGCAATGGGTTTATTGCAATTAAAGTATATTGATGCGTTAATTGGGAAAAGAAAACAAATTACTGAACAGTATCGGAACCTTCTGAAAAACATTGAAGGAATAAATTTTATGGAAGATATTCCTGATGTAAAACACTGTTATTCCTATTTCCCGATTTTCATTAATAAAAATAAATATGGTAAAACAAGAGACGAAGTTTACGAAGGGATTAAATGCAAAAATATTTATGGCAGACGATATTTTTATCCATTAATAAGTCAATTACCTACTTATATGGGCTTGGATTCTGCTCATCCAGGCAAGATGCCAATAGCTGAGAGAGTAACGGAACAAGTTATTTGTTTGCCTTTATATCCCGATCTAGATTTACTTATAATAAACCAAATATGCAATATTTTGAAAAAAAGCTAATAGTACTGGCTCTTTTCTTTTAAAATTAAAATTTATCAATAATGACATCATTTTATTCAAAAGAAGAACTTTCAACTTTAGGATTCAAGAGCATTGGAAAAAATGTTTTAATAAGTCATAAATGCAGTATTTATGGTGCATCCACTATGATTATTGGGAGTAATGTTCGGATCGATGATTTCTGTATTCTCTCGGGAAATATAAATATTGGTTCAAATATTCATATTGCTTCATATTGTGCTTTATTCGGCAGTAAAGGGATTGTTCTTCGCGATTTTTCAGGTCTATCTTCAAGAGTAACGATATATACTGAATCGGATGATTATATGGGAGAAGGATTAACAAATCCGGTAATACCATATAAATATAGGATCATTAGAGGCTCTCAAGTAGAAATAGGGAAACATGCTCTTGTTGGAAGTGGAGCGCTAATTTTGCCTGATGGCAATTTAACGGAAGGATCTGTTTTGGGAGCTATGTCGTTGTTAAAAACGACAACAGAACCATGGTATATATATGCAGGTGTCCCCGCAAAGAAATTGAAAATTAGGAAAAAGGAAGTAATAATAAATTTCGAAAAAGAATTTTTAAATGAAACAACTAGTTAGAAATGTCAAAATTCTTGGAACTGGATCTTTTGTTCCTGAGAAAATATTTTCAAATGAATATTTAGAAACTCTGGTAGATACTAGTTCTAAGTGGATCTTTGAAAATCTGGGGATCAAAGAACGAAGAATTGCTGGCGAAAATGAATGCACAAGCGATCTTGCTTCGAAAGCAGGCTTAATGGCGGTTGAACATTCGGGACTTTCATTGGATGATATTGACTTAATAATTGTTGCTACTTCAACCTCAGACAGGATTGCTCCTTCCACCGCTGCAATTGTACAAGATAAAATGCAAGCTTATAATGCAGTGGCGTTTGATATCTCTGCAGTGTGCAGCGGTTTTCTATTTGGAATGTCTGTTGCCTCACAATTTATTGCAGCAGGCGTTTATGACAATGTCTTAGTGATTGGAGCTGATACATTTTCAAAGATAACTGATTGGACAAAAAGAGAAGCCGTATTCTTTGGAGATGGTGCAGGAGCGGCTGTTCTTTCACATTCTAATCCAAATGAAGGTTTCCTTGCATTCAGGCTCTATACTGATGGTCGTGGAAAATGGAACTTTACCATCCCTGCCGGTGGTTCAGAAATGCCTGCATCCGAAAAAACAGTGAAAGAAAAATTACATTATTTCCAAATGAATGGGAAAGCTGTTTACGAAGTAGGAACTGAGGTTTTACCTAAAGCAATAAATCAAGTTTTGACCGATACAGGTTTAAAAATATCCGATATAGATTTAATGATCCCTCACCAACCATCAATAAAAATATTACAAAAGACTGCTGAGATAATAGGCTTGCCTTTTGAAAAGGTAATGACCAATATGGATAAATATGCCAATACGAGCGGTGGTACTATTCCTATACTATTGGATGAATTAAATCGTTCAGGCAGAATAAAAAAAGGAGATATTATATTATTTGCTGCGGTGGGCGCAGGATGGACCTATGGTGCTTCAATCATTAAATGGTCTTAAATTTAATTTTTCAATTATGATAGTCATTACGGGTGCATCCCGTGGAATAGGAAAATTCCTTTTTAACTCATTTTTAGATTCTTCAAATGAAAAAATAATAGGGATTTATTTGAATACGCAACCAACTGAAAATATTGAAAAGTTTATGAAGTTGGACCTTACAGACTATGAACAAATCAAGTTATTTGTTGATTCGTATGCTGAAGAAATGAGAGAAATAACATTAATTAATTGCGCAGGAATCACTTATAATTCATTTACACATAAAAGTGATCCTTGGAAATGGAAGAGTGTTATCGAGACAAATTTGATTGGTTCTTATAACATTATAAGGGCATTACTTCCTATTATGCGTGAGCAGAAATTTGGACGAATTATTAATTTCTCTTCTGTTGTTGCAATTAAACCTACTCCGGGCATTAGTTCTTACGCAGCTTCAAAATCCGCACTTTTTGGTTTAATTAAATCCATCGCCATAGAGAATGCGTCTTTAAACATTACAATAAACAATATCAATCTTGGATATTCAGAATTAGGAATGATAGATATGGTTCCAGATGAATTTAGAAAAAGTATTGTTGCACAGATACCTTCAGGAATTCTTTGTCCACCAGAAGATATTTTGAATACTGTCAAATACTTAAGAACTACAAGATATATAACAGGTTCTTCAATAGATTTGAATGGGGGCTTAACATGAAAGATGAAAACCCACCTTTAGTTAGTATTCTGTGCATTACCTATAATCACGAAAAATATATTACTCAAGCAATAGAAGGTTTCTTAATGCAAAAAACAACATTTCCATTTGAAATTATTATTCATGATGATGCTTCAACAGATAATACTGCTGGTATCATAAAAGAATATGAAGCAAAATACCCGTATTTGTTTTCAAATATTTACCAAACCGAAAATCTATACTCCAAAACCAATAGAGATATTTTAAAAATCGTATTTTCCGCTGCCCATGGTAAATATATTGCCATCTGCGAAGGTGACGACTATTGGATTGATACTGATAAATTGCAAAAGCAGGTGGATTTTTTGGAAGAAAACCCGAAGTTTTCAGCTATTGGTCATCAGACGGAAATAATCTACGAGAACTATCCCGGGAAAACGGAACTCTTTTCCGGTTATTCAGAACAGACGCTTTCAAAGAAAAAAATCGTTCAATCAAATGTTTTTCATACAAATGCGATCGTTTTTAGAAAAGATGCCTTAATGAAATATGATTTAACAATTGCAAAACATCTTGTTGAACATGCATTATTCATCTTGATAGCTCAATCTGGCAAGTTTTACATTTTACCCGATATTATGTCTGTTTATCGAAGGCATGATTATGGTGCTGCCGGAACATCCACTCCTGAAAAAGCATATCCAGGCCAGATTCTGTGGATAAGAGAAGTCAGAGAAATTTTAGGACGGCGCTTTTTCTGGGGATATCATTTCTTATCTTCCAGCGTTCATTTTTATTACGCTATTAATCATCCGGAAATATTTCGCGGAGGATTATTTAAACGGAATTTTTATTTCTTTAAATATATAACTCTGACTTTGCTGCTTTACCCAAGGAATATAAAAACTGTAATCCGGTTAATACCAAAGTTATCAGGATCAACAAAATCAAGATGATTCGACTTTATAACCAGTTTAAATATTTTTTCCAGTTATTTTTTCTAATTGCTCTAAGTGCATTTTGTGTGTACTATATACCTCCTCAATTTAATAAGTTGTTATTTTTATTATTATTGATCCCTGTATGGAAATCAAAAAATGATTATTTCTGGTTTGCATATCTTCTAATCCTTCTGGAAATGCCCGGGGGATTATTTTCGGGAGGAAGGCTTGATTCTCCTTTCAGATTGCCTATATATACTTTTACTCCCAATGTATCAACCAGCTTTATAGAGTTATTCACACTCTTTTTTTTAATTAAGAGTTTTTATAAAAACCAACGGTATATATATAAATCATTTGTTTACAGGAAAGAGTATGGATATTTGGGCATTTTATTAATTATATTGATTATTATGTCTTTTATGCTTGGTGTGTCAGGCAATTATTTCATTACTATTTTCAGAAGATTGATTGGATTAAGTTTTTTTGTTTCAACAATATTTATTTTTAAAAATGAGGAAGATATTATCAACTTCTTTAAAATTATTTTCCCATTCGCATTTATAGCAATAATTTTACAATTATATGGGATGCTAAATCACCAGCAATTGGTAGCGGCATTTAACCCTTCAATATCCGTAACTCAAGGGGTACTTACCGACGTTGAAATGCGCCCGATTGAATTGGCTGTTGTAGTACTATTTTGTTTCTTTGGAAGCCTTTTATACCTGGGAAATAAAAACAAACCTTTTTCTTATAATTACCTCCTTTTAGTTAACATAATTAGTTATATAAGTATTATAATGACAGGAACAAGGTCATGGATTTTAGGTTTTACCATCATGTATTTGTTTTACTTTTATTTGAATTATATGAGACTTGGGAAGAATGTTATTGCATTTGTTACTGCTATAGGATTTTTTCTGATAATTATATTTATAAGCCCTCAGATTGGAAACCAGGTTGAAGTAGCTTCGAAACGGCTGGCAACCATAGGAGATTTAGCCAGAGGAGATCTTACTGCCGGCGGTACATTAAATCGATTAACTGAGAGGGGGCCCCGGGTAATGGAGGGATTTAAAAACAGCACAATAATTCTCGGTGCAGGTTATTCTGACTTATATTTTGAATACGCTGACGGGCATGTGGGCTTTCAAAATATTTTACTTCATTCGGGAGTAATTGGGTTTATCATATTTATTTCATTTGCAGCAACATTGTATTTCACTCCCTTACGAATTTTAAAAAAATTTAGTTGCAGATCTGATTTAAGACCCATTCTGCGTAATTTACCATTGCTTATACCCGCAGTTTTGACAATTAACAGCGGAACACAGTTTTGGGGATATGAAGTTGGCGGGTCAAGGGCTATGCTCCTGGCTTTTTATATCACTGTTTCGAGTATTTATATTCAAGTTTATAAATATTCAGTAAGTGCAAAGGAATAAAAAATTGAATAATTCCCGGTTTCTTGTTATCGTTGCAGCCGGGTTTATAGGCAGCCATCTGTTGGCTATAGGATTCAAGTTGCTATGATCAAGAGAGATTAGCAAACAACCAAAAAAAGGTTACTTATATGAAGAATATAACAATCCCCCTTTCCAGACCAGATATTCAAAATCAAGATATTACTGAAGTTGTCAGAGTATTGAAGACAGGTATGCTGGTTCAAGGGAAAGAAGTAAACAAACTTGAATCGGCGGTTTCAAAACTAATAAACGTTGAATACTGCAGTGCTGTCTCAAATGGTACGGCCAGCCTTCATTTGGCCCTGATTGCATTTGGTGTTGGACCAGAGGATGAGATTATTGTTCCTGCATTCTCATATATTGCAACGGCTAATGTTGTAGAATTAGTTGGTGCAAGATGTGTTTTTGTTGATATTCACCCTAGATTTTTTAATATTGAAGAATCGCAAATAGAAAGAGCAATTACTTCAAGAACCAAAGTCATTATTCCCGTTCATGAATTTGGTCTATGTGCAAATATGCCGGAAATTATGAAACTTGCAAAAAAGCATAAACTGAAAGTAATTGAAGACGCAGCTTGTGCATTAGGGGCTACAGTAAATTCTAAATTTGCCGGAAGTTTTGGACATTTTGGTTCATTCTCTTTACACCCCAGAAAAGCAATTACATCAGGAGAAGGTGGCCTGTTAGTAACCTCAGATCCCGAACTTGATTTTAAAATAAAAACACTTCGTAATCATGGTATAGAACCCGGGTTGGTTCCACAGAACTTTATTGCAGCAGGCTTTAATTACAGAATGACTGATATTCAGGCTGTTTTAGTTTATAGCCAGTTTTTACGACTCGAGAGTATTTTAGAATATAAATCCAAATTGGCTTCCATATATTCTGAGGAAATTCACAATCCCGCAATAAGATTACCAGAAATCCCCGATGGGGCAAGCCATACCTGGCAAACATTTCATCTTCTGTTAGAGAATGAGAAACAAAGGAACAAGCTAATGGAATTTCTTAAACTTAACGGCATAATGTCAAATTATGGAGCGCAATGTATTCCGGCAACGACTTATTATAAAAACAAATATGGTTATCATTCAGAATCAGAATTCCCAAATGCATTTGAAGCTTATACATGTGGATTAGCAATACCATTATATAATCAGCTTAAAGAAGACCAGGTTCAATTCATTTCCAAAACAATTAACAATTTCAGATAATATGCTTTACAATAAAAATATTTTTATTACCGGTGGCGCTGGTTTTATTGCGAATAATCTGATTCGCTATTATATTGAAAATAACAATATTATTGTTTATGATAATTTTCATCGCGATACCCTTTCAGGAAGTAATTATGCAAAACATCCAAATTTAAAGGTAATAAAAGGTGATGTATTAGATGTAGTTTTGCTTACTAAATCAATGGCAGGTGCTGACATTGTAATTCATGCAGCCGGAATAGCCGGAATAGATACTGTAATAATAAATCCTGTGCATACCATGCAGGTAAACATGATCGGTACGGCTAATGCACTATCAGCAGCCCAGACTAATGACATTAAAGATCGGTTTGTTGATTTTTCTACTTCTGAAGTTTTTGGCTCAATGGCCTTTCGTTCATCAGAAAATGACGTTACTGTTGCCGGTTCTGCCGGAGAAGCACGATGGACCTATGCTGTCTCGAAATTGGCTGGAGAGCATCTGGCACATGCATATTATCGCCAATATAAATTACCAATAGTTACTGTTCGCCCTTTTAATGTTTATGGCCCCGGGCAGACCGGAGAAGGGGCTTTGCAAATTTTTATTAAAAGAGCATTAAAAAACGAAACCATAAAAATTGATGGTGATGGCAACCAGATAAGGGCTTGGTGCTATATTGATGACTTTATTGATTGCCTTGTAAGATGTATTGAAGATCCTAAAGCAATTGGGCAGAGTATTAATATTGGCAATGCCAGAGCAGTAATCACAATTTTAGGGTTGGCACAGACAGTCTGCAGGGTATTAAAGTCTGATTCCAAAATTGTTCATGTACCTCCTTTATCTGCCGATATAGCCATTCGGATTCCAAGTGTAGATAAAGCTAATGAAGTATTAGGTTTTAAGGCAAAAGTTGATTTAGAGGAAGGTATTCTTAAAACTGCAGGGTGGATCGCAAATAATCTATAAAATTACCTAAACATGGATAGGAAAAAATCATTAAAAGGTGAAGTACCTAATAGTTTATATGATCAGATAGTTAAGCTACATAATGAACTTGATAATACTTTTATTGATAAGTATAATAGATCTTTGCCATTTAATGAAACATTATCAGACAGATGGAAGCGTGCTAAAAAACTAGGCTTCGGCAAGGAATCTTCAATTTATGATTCTTCTCTGGTGTTTGGAAAAGTGAAAGTTGGAAGTAATTGTTGGTTTGGACCTTTTACAATTATTGATGGAAGTGGAGGGCTTGAAATAGGTGATTTTTGTACAATTTCTGTTGGGGTTCATATATATACTCATGATAATGTAAAACAAACTTTGAGCTCAGGTAAACTTCCTATTGAAAGGGCAAAAGTAGTTATCGGGAATAATGTGTATATAGGGCCTAATGTAATTATTATTAAAGGTGTTAGAATTGGGAGTAACTGCATTATCGGGGCCAATTCATTTGTAAATAAAAATGTTCCAGATAATTCCATTGTGTTCGGTCAACCAGCTGAGACAAAGGGAAAGATAATAATTGATGATGATAAAATAGAATTCATTTACTTTAAATAATTCGATTGGATGACAAACCAGTTAATTATATGTTATAGATGTATTTATGATTCAAATACTTCAGGCATTTCTTTTGATAATGAGGGGGTGTGCAATTATTGCAAGCAAATTGAAAACCTGGAAAAGGACATGGGCGTGCTGGTAAATTTTCCGGATAAAGAAAAATTAAAGGAATCTCTATGATGAAAAAAACAAAAATTATTCATTTACTTACTCATCTTCCTCATCCGGTTATTTTAAAACATAAAAATCCATTGGATTATTTCCATTCAATTTCAAGGGGAGATTTTCAACAAATAGATTATCCGCCTTACTGGGTAGGTTTTTTCAGCGAGGATCATCATGTGCTGGCGGCACAGGAACTGATCTCATTTACCGATGAATTTGAAATAGAGTGCTGGCGGCCTTATGGATATGGTATTAAACATGATTATAAAAAAACGGTTAATGGTATAGTCCACAGGGTATTTCCTGGAGGTACTTTTACTATACCTATGGTCGGTAATTTTACGTGGTCTTCATCTCTATACCGCGCACTAGTAGAAGAAATTCAATCAAACAATGTGATATTGAATGTATATGTTGGGCATAACTGGTTTCCAATTATTCTAATCCAAAAACTAAAAAAACTTAAATCTCGATTTGGTTTGATTGAAACACATCTTAGCAGCGGATTCAAAAAATTCAGTTATTACAAATTGGATTGGTGGAAGCGATTGTTTAAATGGTATTATTTAATCGAGCATTACCTTGATGTTAATTCCTTAAAAAAATGTGATCATTATTATTCGGGTTCTTTTGTAGAGGCAAAGTATTTGAAAGTGCATCATCCTGACGTAAGCTCAAGCTTTTTTATGGCAGGAATAGATTTTAGCAAGTTCAAGGTTTTAAGCAAACCAGAAAAAATAAAGCTGCGTGAAGAACTTGATTTGCCGACTAATAAAAATATCCTCATCGCTCAGGGTAATTGGCGTAGTATTGATTATGGTTATCAGCATTTAATAGAATGCTACAAAAAGGTAAAACAATCCGGACGAGCCGATAATCTTCAGCTTGTTATGATCGGAGGTTACAAAACTGAGGACCTGTATGAGGTGGGCTTAAAAGCCAAGGCCATTATGGTTGAGAGATGTCCAAAAAGCCAATTTTATAAATATTTGGAAGCAGCCGACTTTTTTACCAAAGCAAGTTTTGGATATATATTCATTAATTTTGGTGGTTTTGGATTCGCCACTATTGAGGCCTTAGCTTGTGGTTTGCCCATGATTTCCAACAATATTATTCATTATCCTGGGACTGACGAGGAAAGGAATGGAATTGGAGTTGAAATGCCAACTAAGGAAAAACTAATTGAGGCGATGATTTCTATGAATGAAAACTACCCTAATTATACTTCATGTCGGGAACTGGCAAAAAAATACTTCAATATTGAAAACACCAGATTAGAGTTGGTGAGCAAATACAGAGAATTATCTGCTAAATATTTCAAAGTAAATTGAATATGAATCATCCCTATGTAATCATATTGATACTCAGCTACAACGGCAAGCACTTGCTCAAAGACAGCATTTCGTCATACATTACCAATGGTTATCCTAATTTTGAAGGGGTAGTTATTGATAATGGCTCAATCGATGGGACCAAAGAATGCGTAGAAAAAAATACTTGGAAGCATTTGTATTATGAACTAAAAAAAATCTGGGCTATTCAGGGGACTTTTATTTTGGGTTGGATTAAACATTTCCAGGTTTCGGAAAAATCATGGACGGAAAATGAATACAACAATTGTTTTTAAACTAAATGGGGTATGTAATCTTCTCCCCTAAAATTTTATCTTTATGGGATGAATTATACGGGAAATCAAATGGAATTTAAAGAAATGTTTAAAACTAAGCAGGATTGCATTGATTATATTACATCAATTAGATGGCCTCATGGTTTTGAATGTCCTTTATGTGGGTCTATTCGATACTGGAAAAAGAATAAAGGGCGTTTTGAATGTAGAGACTGCCATACTGAAACAACTGTAACCAATGGAACAATATTCCATAAATCAACTAAACCTTTGCTGATTTAGATTTGGGTTATTTGGTGGATGGTAGCCCAGAAAAATGGTATAAGTGCAAAAGGATTACAAAAAATACTTGGTCTTGGCAGTTATCAAACTTCGTGGACTTGGCTTCATAAATTTAGGAGACTTATGGTATTGAGCGGCAGTGCCAAATTAGCGAGGACTTTTGGAGTTAATGAAGTGATGGTTGGTGGAAAGACATTTGGTAAGAGAGGAAGGGGAACTGAAGGGAAAAGCTTAATTGCTGTTGAGGTTAAAGGCAGAAAAACTGAAAGGACGAGGTTGGCAAAAATTTCCGATGCCTCAAGCGATAGTTTAAATGAATTCATTGAAAATAATATTGAACAATCTTCAACTATTATTACTGATAGATGGCCTAGTTATAATAATTTGACCAATATAGGATACGGGCATAAAATACAAAGTCAGTAATAAAAGATGGTGACGAAGAAGTATTACCAAATGTTTATAGAATAGCTTTGTTATTAAAAAGAGGGATGCTTGTTACACATCAGAGTTACTTGAATAAAAATAAGTTGGAATACTACCTTGATGAATATGTATTTAGATATAACTTAGGAATGCAACATAAGTATAGCATTGAAAAAAATTACTATCGTTTTAGTAGGACCAACCTCACCATGGGAACTTAATGTTTTTGGGAAGGGTGAAATCTTATATAACACTGAACTGGAATGTATAGCTTGTTATGATTCTATTAGCATGGTTACTAAAAAGTGTATGATGACGCTTACACCTTCAACGGGATTTAATATTATTGGAACTTACTTATGGGAAGGAAGACAATTCTAATAGTCTATTCTGCATCAATTTTCCCAATCGTGATGGCAAGTCAGGATAGGGTATTCAATATGATAAAACGACTTGCAAAAGATCATATTGTTGACTTTGCATTTATAGATAGAGGGAACAATGATTTGAAACTAAATATGGATGGCTTGCAGGGAATATGTCGGAAAATAATACCTATACCTGCATTGAATCCTTATGGTCGAAAGATCAAAAGGATATTGCTTGGAATAATGATAAGGATATTAAAGATACTGACAGGGTTACCTGTTTCCTATTTATATCAATCTCAGAAAAAATATAAAAGTTTTCTTAGAAAAATGATAATTGAGAATAATTATGATATAGTTCAGATTGAATATTGTTATATGTCATCCGTTTTTAGAGATATAGAGGGGGAAATATTTAAAGTAGTTGATACACATGGTATTGCGTATAAAGATGAGTACTTAAATATTAAGAAAAAACGGGGGAATAAAATTTCAATTAGCCAAAATAGAGAAATTGAAAAGATCAAAAAGCTCGAATCAAGCATTCTTAGTAGTGCTGACTTAAATATAGCCATAACGGCTATAGATATTGATGATCTTGTTGATCTGTCGCCAAATGTTAATCATATTATTATACCTATTGGACAGGATCTTGGAAGATTTAACAATTATGAACTTAATACAGAATTAAATACTATTCTTTTTTATGGAAGTATGGGTGGTGTACAAAATATATATGCATTTAAAAGATTCTGGAATAATATTTATCCTATCATAAATCAAAGAATAATGGATTTAAAGGTTCTAGTTGTTGGCGCAAATCCACCCTCCGAGATCAAAAAACTTCATGATGGGAAGAACATTGTTGTTACTGGTTTTGTTGAAGATACAAGACCATATCTTTCCCGTTCCAGTGTTATGATCTTGCCTCTTGAAATTGGAGTTGGCTTCAGGGGGAGAACAATAGAGGTAATGGCAATGGGAATTCCGATTGTTGGAACACATAATGCCTTGGATAATCTTGGTTTGCAAAATGGGAAACAAGGTTTTATCACTGATAGTGATATGGAAATGGCTGATTATCTCTGCAAAATACTAACAGATAACCTGTTAAGTAAGCAAATGTCCTTAGAATGTAAGAAATTTGTAAAAGCTTTTGATTTGGAAGAGACGTATGGCAAACTTTCAAAATATTATTTTAATTTAGTTTGTAATTGATTGATAATAAGGGCTAATATTTGACTTGGCATTTAATGAATAAATCCAACAGGTCATTTTAAATTTTTAATAAATGTACGATATTGAAGGAACAGTAAATTTTGTGAATATAGAGACCTTTTTTCATTATGAAGAAGAAAGAAATATCGCTCATCTTTCAAAAATATATGAACAACCCGGGTTGCTAAAGGAAAAGATTCGTAAGATTTCTAAAGGAGTTTTAGATAATAATCAGATAATTACCGGGGGAAAAATATTGCTCAAACCTAATTGGGTGACACATAACCGGAAAGAAAATGACCAAATATGTTTAAGAACAAATGACAAATTATTACTTGCACTTGTTGAGGTAATTCTTGATTGTAAACCTGCAATAATTACCATTGGTGATGCTCCGATACAAGGTTGTAATTGGGGAAAAATGCTAAGCCCGAATTTTTATAGAAACATTGAAGAATTAAGTAATAGATATTCTATTCCTATTGTGATTAAGGATTTCAGAAGAAGAACTTTTGATCCCAATAAAAATAACCCTACAAAAGAAAGGAACCCTGTTTCTGACTATATAATTTTTGATCTGGGAAAAGAAAGTTACCTGGAACCAATAAGTTCAACGGAAAATAAATTTAGAGTTACAGATTATGACCCTGACCGGCTTGCAGAATCACATACAATTGGAAAACACAAATATTGCATAACAAAAGAATTGTTTGATGCCAATATTGTAATTTCTGTTCCAAAGATTAAAACACATCAAAAAACAGGCATTACAGGGGCATTAAAAAACTTAGTGGGGTTAAACGGAGATAAAGACTACTTGCCACATCACAGGGTTGGTGGAAAAGGATTCGGAGGAGACTGCTATCCCGGGAAAAATATTTTGCGCCGTATATCAGAATATTTTTTAGATTGTGCCAATAGACATCAAGAGAAAAAGATCTATTGGTTTTGGATTTATTTATCCAAAATAATGTGGAAGATATCATTCCCTGAAAATGTTCATCATTTGTCAGCGGGATGGTATGGTAATGATACCACCTGGAGGATGGTAATGGATTTAAATAAAGTTGCAATCTATGGGAAAAAGGACGGTACGATATCCAAAACACCGCAACGTGAACTTTACTCCCTATGTGATGGTATAATTGGAGGTCAGGGAGATGGGCCACTTAATCCACAACCATTGCCACTGGGGGTGATTTGCTTTACTAATAATAGCTCAATGACAGATATTTGCCTGGCTACTATGATGGGATTCGATATTCAGAGAATTCCGCTACTTAAAGCTGCCGGGCAAAATATAATACAGGGAAATATCGTACTTACCTTAGACGGCCAGCTAACGACACTGAAGAATATAGCAGATTTATCGATCAGGACATTACCTCCACCAGGATGGGTGGATTATCTTAATAAACCTTGAAAATAGCTATTCATAATTGTCCCGGAAGCTTTAGTGACCGATGGATTACTTATTGTCAGAGAAATAATATCCCATACAAAAAAGTAAACTGCTATTCGTCAGACATAATCAGGCAGATTAAAGACTGTGACGGATTGATGTGGCACTGGAGTCACGATGATTATCGTGATCAAAATTTTGCAAGGCAATTAATTTTCTCAATCGGAAAGATGGGGTTAACAGTATTCCCAAATTTCGATACATGTTGGCATTTTGATGACAAAATTGGGCAAAAATATCTGTTAGAGGCAATTAAAGCCTCTTTGGTTCCTTGTTATGTTTTCTACGATAAAAAAGAGGCGCTTAATTGGATAGTAAATACAACTTTCCCAAAAGTATTTAAACTCCGAGGCGGTGCCGGTTCACTTAATGTAAGGCTTATAAAGAATAAGAATGCAGCAAAGAGAGTTGTAAGAAAGGCTTTTTGTAAAGGATTTCCTTTGGTCAGTAAAATATCCGGCTTCAAACAGCGCTTATGGATGCTGAGAAGAGATAAGAACATTAAAGCAATAATTCATATCATAAAAGGATTAATACGATTTGCCTACCCACCAGAAGGAATTAGTTTATTGCCCCGGCAAAAGGGATATGTCTATTTTCAGGATTTTATTCCTAAAAATAAATTTGATGATAGAGTTGTAATTATTGGTAACAAAGCAATTGCTATCAGACGACAAAACAGAGATGGCGATTTTCGTGCATCCGGCAGTGGCTTGATAACGCATAATTCTGACCAATTTAATAGCAATACAATTAAATTGGCATTTGATGTTGCAGGTCAGATCAATTCTCAATCTCTGGCTTTTGATTTTTTGTATGATGAAAAAGGAAATCCTATGATAGTTGAGATAAGTTATGCTTATAGCATGGGCACTGCTTATGATAATTGTCCGGGCTATTGGGATAAAGATTTGAACTGGCACGAAGACGATGTGAATCCACAGCGTTATATTATTGAAGATTTTATTAACTCATTGAAATGAAAATCCTCTTCTTCATCGAATCTCTTCGCTACCGGGGGCAACGAATGCCGACTTGTTGGGCTGATGGTTTTTTTCAACGAATGTCTTAATCAATATAACTGATGGATCGAATCAGGATATTATTCATTATTGGTTCTTATGGGGTCGGCGGGAAAGAGCGACAGTTAGCAGAACTGATTAAAGGATTGCCAAAAAACAGGTATTCAATCTCTTTTATTGTGAAAAATACTGACGCATATTACTTGCATAGTATTGAAAATGAAATAGATTACTTTTATTCACTTAAAGAAAAAAGATTTGGTTTAAGATCGCTTCTGAAAACATATAGAAAAATCAAATTTATTAAACCTGATATAATTCATTCCTGGGCATCTATAGCTACTTTACAGGCCATAATTATTCGGGTGTTTCTAAAATTTAAATTAATAGATGGGAGTATTAGGGATTCAATTAAACCAGATTTATTAGCAAGGATTATCATAAAAATAATTGCTCTTTATTCAGATAAAGTTATTGCAAACTCTGAAGCCGGATTATTATGTTATAAAATCCCTGACAGAAAAAGCAATTTTATTCACAATGGGTTCGATTTGAATAGAATTATTGGTCTGGAACCAATTGAAAATATTAAATCAAAATTCAATATTCTATCTCCTAAACTGGTTGGAATGGTTGCCCGGATTGATTTTGAAAAAGATTATCCGACTTTTATCAAAGCTGCTATAGTCATATTATTGAAGAGAAGCGATGTAAAGTTTGTTATTGTTGGTGATGGCGAGGATAAAGAAAAAATACAATCCATGATTGCCTCCGAACATAAAGAGAAATTTATATTTACCGGTCGGCAATCAAACGTAGAGTCTATTATCAATTGTTTTGATGTGGCTGTTTTAGCAACTTTTACTGAAGGGATATCCAACTCCATAATGGAATATATGGCTCTCGGTAAACCGGTAATTGCAACTAACGGTGGCGGCACATCCGAATTAATGAAAGATGGAGTTACAGGATATCTGGTCAGAGAAGGAGATGTTTATCAACTGGCAGAGAAAATCTCGTTTTTACTTGATAATAAAGATATCTCATTAGGTATGGGGATTGAAGGGGGAAAACGGATTAGTGAAAATTTCAATTTTGATAAAATGATTAATGAGTTTCAGGCCGAATATGAAAACATAATGAAAAACTAATTTTTAGGTGTCCTAGGGAAATAGACTTTAGTACAATATGCAAACCAGAACTCAAATAGTAAAAGATCATTTTAATGAAACAGATAACTATTTAAAAAATAATCTTGTAATTATCTTAAGATCTAAACTGATTAAGGAAAACTTACCTGCCCTAAATAATAAAGACATTCTTGATATTGGTTGTGGTAATGGGGATTTGACATTACCTTACATTAAGGATAACAAAATTACCTTCCTGGATTTATCTGATAAAATGCTTGAAATAGTTCGGTCAAACACTCCCGTTGAGTATTATGGGAATGCAGAATTCTTAAATATTGATTTTGATAACTTTACGGAGACAAAAAAGTACGACTACATATTTGTAATTGGTGTTCTAGCACATGTTAATTCTTTAGAAAAAGCTTTTTCCAGATTTCCCGGATTGTTAAACAGTGATGGGATCTTAATAATTCAATTTACAAACAGTCGGAATATTTTATCAATTATAATTAGGTTCATATCAGGAATTAAGAGTGTGTTTAGGAAAAGACTTGAATATAAAGTGAATTACACTCCAACGCAAAAAATTGCAAAAGAATTAAGAAAGAACAAATTAAAGTGCTTTAAGATGGTTTCTTATTGGCCATCACTTCCGGGTTTCCGGTTACTTCCTTTAAGTATTCGTAAAATTGTTTATTTTAAATTACTCAATGGCAGGCTTTTTCGGCCTTTAGGCGGTGAAATATTATTGTTTATTAAATTAGTAAAAGATTAATGAGAATATTATTTGTTTCAAGTGGTACATCCGGAGATGGCAATAATCATTTGATAATGAATCAGGGTGAATCATTAAAATCTCAGTGTATTGATATTGAATATTTTGCCATTAATAGCAAGGGTTTCAAAGGATATTTATACAATATATTTAAATTAAGGAAGCATTTAAGAAAAAATTCATATGACATAATACATGCACATTATGGGCTAAGCGGACTGGTAGTGATTTTTGCGAATATGAAACATACAAAGGTGATCGTCTCGTTTATGGGGAGCGATTTGTATGGAATTCGCTCCCTGAATGGTAAGTCTACTTATTTTGGCAAACTATTGGTCTCCATTAATCAAATATTTGTTAAATATATTGATTATGTTATTGTTAAAAGCCAGACAATGGCAGGCAAAATTACACATAAGAATTTATCAGTTATTCCTAATGGCTTAGACCTGAAACATTTTTATTCGATAGACAAATCTTTTGCTCTTAAAAAAGTTGGGTGGGATCAACGATTCAATCATATCTTATTTATGTCTGATCCAAAAAGACCTGAAAAAAATTTTACTTTAACAGAGAAAGCCTTAGCACAGTTAGAAAATTATGATATTCAGTTGCACTTCTTGAATCATATTCCTCACAATGAAGTTGGCTACTATTATAATGCTTCCGAAGTATGTATTCTTAGTTCATATCATGAGGGGTCTCCCAATGTTATTAAAGAAGCCATGGCATGTAATTGTTCGATTGTCAGTACAGATGTCGGTGATGTACGAGAAATATTTGGCAATATGGAGGGGTGCTATATTACTTCGTTTGAGCCAGAGGATGTTGCTGAAAAAATTCGGATGGCGCTCGATTTCGTCCGCAATAATGGCAATACTTGCGGCCACCAGCGAATTATAGAGTTAGGCCTGGATTCAGAAAATATAGCGAAGAAATTATTAGAAGTTTATTGGAAAGTGCTTAATAAGAATACAGTTAACCATAGTATGGGTATTCTCGGTCAAGTGTGTAAGAAAGGTTTATGGAATGATTCTGTCCCTGGTATTAAATTCGATGAATATGGAGTATCTAACTATGCTCATTTATTTGACAGATTAGTTAAAGAATTTCCCCGTGGAGAAAAGGGGAATAAACTGTGGGAGAATTTTGTCAGCAGGATAATAAATGATGGAAAGAATAACAAGTATGATTGTATTCTGGGTGTCAGTGGTGGAACAGACAGCTCTTATTTGATGCACCTGTCAACAAAATATGGTTTGCATCCCCTGGCCGTCAACCTCGATAATGGATGGAGCTCAGATATTTCGGTTAAGAACATTAAAAAGGTTACCTCTGCACTGAATATTGACCTGGAAACTTATGTAATTGATTATGAAGAAGTGAAGGATGTTCTACGTTCCCAAATGATGGCCGGTCTTCCATGGATTGATGCACCAACTGATTATGCCATTATGTCGGTTCTTTATATTATTGCCAGACGTG
Organism: Bacteroidales bacterium; assembly: GCA_003141715.1. Classification (GTDB taxonomy): domain Bacteria; phylum Bacteroidota; class Bacteroidia; order Bacteroidales; family VadinHA17; genus LD21. The sequence continues at coordinate 42,438 of PLNF01000090.1, forward strand.
AAGGTGTCAAGTATATTCTTACAGGAAACGACTTTCGTTCTGAGGGCAAGCAACCCACTGAATGGACATATACCGATAACAAACAGATTAAGGATGTGCATAATCGCTTCGGTAAGCACAAACTGAGAACCTTCCCGCTTATTTCTTTCAGTGACCTGTTATATTTGGGATTTGTTAAGCAGATAAAAGCCATTTCACCTTTTAATTATATTGACTATCAGAAAAAGAATGCCCAAAAAGTTTTGAAGGAACTTTATGGATGGGAATACTACGGGGGGCATCACCATGAAAACCTTTTTACAAAATTTGCCATTGCTTACTGGTTACCTAAAAAATTTGGTATTGATAAGCGGCTAATAACGCTATCTGCCCAGATAATGAGTGGAGAAATCTCCCGAGATGAGGCTCTGGAGATAATAAACTATCCCTCTTATAGCCAGGACAAAATTGAGAAAGACAAGGAGTATGTTATTAAAAAACTGGGCTTTTTGGAAGAAGAATTCATGGAAATATGGAACAGTCCCAACAAATCTTTTCAGGACTATCCATCCAATTACCCAATGATAAAGCGTTTTGTCAAACTTATTATTCCCATTGTAGGCCTCGTTTTACCTCAAAAACCAAAAATTTTCTTTGAAATGGATATAAGATCATGAATAAATCTATTTGTTCACGATGTATCCTTAATACTTCATTAGAAGACATCTAAAATATTCAAAGTAAATGATCATAATTGTCAATTATGGAATGGGGAATCTCAACTCTGTTAAAAGGAAACTTGCCCGGCTGGGAGTAGATGCACTTATTTCAAACCTACCCTCAGATATTTCAAAAGCTGATAAGCTGATTTTACCGGGAGTAGGACATTTTCAAAAAGCAGTTGAAAACCTTAAACAACTGCAATTATGGGAAATATTAAATGATATAGTACTTGTTAAAAAAAAGCCTATTTTAGGTATTTGCCTGGGTATGCAGCTAATGGCTTTGCGAAGCGAAGAAGGTAATGTTGAAGGTTTAGGCTGGTTCGATGCCGAAGTAGTTAAATTTCGAGTGAAAGATTTTTTAACACATAAGGTGCCACATACCGGGTGGAATCAGATTATTAAATTAAAAGAAAGTCCTCTGATGAATGATATTCCTGATCTGTCAGAATTTTACTTTGTACACTCCTATCATTTCAGATGTAACAATCTGGCTGATATACTAAATGAAACTGAATATGAATATAAATTTACATCTGCTGTAGAAAAGGAAAATATTTTCGGTGTTCAGTATCATCCTGAGAAAAGTCATGATATTGGCGAGAAGCTATTAAAGAATTTTATTGATCTATAATACAATGTTCAGGCCTAGAATTATTCCTGTTTTACTACTTAAAAATCAAGGCTTAGTTAAGTCTATTGCTTTTAAAAATTATCGTTATATCGGAGATCCTATTAATGCTGTAAGAATCTTTAACGATCTTAAAGCGGATGAACTGATTTTTCTGGATATATTAGCAAGTAAGGAAAATAGAAGTATCTCTCTTGGATTCGTGAAAAACGTTGGAGAAGAGGCAAATATGCCATTTGCTGCCGGAGGGGGAGTAACAACTCTTGAACAAATAAAATCGATTCTCGCGGCAGGGGCCGAAAAGGTGGTAATCAATACTTATGCTGCTCGTGAACCTGATTTCATCCGATCTGCATCCGAAACCTTTGGCTCTTCTACTATTGTAGTTTGCATTGATGTGAAGAAAAATGTTTTTGGTAAGTTACAAACATGGATATTAGGTGGAAATAAACCCTCAGGTTTTGAACCGGTAGAGTTTGCACAGAAAGCAGAAGAAAGAGGAGCCGGCGAAATTATTATTCAATCTATTGATCGTGATGGGACAATGAACGGATATGACATCCCATTTGTAAGAAAAATTTCCGAAGCTGTAAAAATCCCGGTTGTTGCCTTGGGTGGTGCTGGAAATATCGGGCATCTTAAGCAGGCTTACAAGGAAGGTTATGCAAATGGTCTTGCAGCAGGAAGTATGTTCGTTTATCACGGAGCAAGGAATGGCATATTAATTAATTACCCCGAAAAAGAGGAAATTGAAAGCATAATCAGATGAGAATACTAATAGATTTAGGACATCCTGGCCATGTCCACCTCTTTAAGAATTTAATTAAAGAATTGAGAATTAAGGGGCATGAATTTTTGATTACGGCGAGGAATAAAGACGTTTCCTTTAGTCTATTAAAAAGTTTAGATATCAAATACTTCAATAGAGGCAAAGGATATAAAAGCATTCTAGGAAAAGCTTTAGGGATGTTTGTAATTGATTATAAAATATTAAAACAAGCTCTTTGGTTTAAGCCAGATATATTAATTGGAGGAGTTGGTAATGTTTATATTGCACAAGTTGCTAAATTATTAGGTAAACCATCAATAATATTTGATGATACAGAACACGCAAAATTAGAATTAGCTTTTGTTAGAAGTTTTTCAAACTGTGTTCTAACGCCAGATTTTTATAAATTATATTTAGGTAAAAATCAAATTAGATATTCCGGTCTCCACGAGTTAGCCTATTTACATCCAAATTATTTTTCCCCTGACAGATCAATACTAACTGAATTAAATGTTGATGAAGGAGAGAAGTATTTTATTTTACGTTTTATCTCATGGAACGCCAGCCATGACATTGGGCAGAATGGACTTAATTTTGCAGAAAAGAGGCAACTTATTGATTTACTCAAAAAGAGTGGTAAAGTATTTATTTCATCGGAGATAAAATTAAATGAAGAATTTGAACCATACAGGTTTAATTTATCTCCTGAAAAAATGCATGATGCCCTTGCTTTTGCAGATTTATATATTGGCGAAGGCGCCACGATGGCATCAGAATGTGCAGTACTGGGGACTCCGGCTATTTACATCAACAGTCTTGCAGTAGGTAATTGTACGGAGGAAGAGAAGAAATACCAATTGGTTTTCAATTTCCGATCTGCAGAAGGCATCCTCAAAAAAACACTCGAATTAATTCAGATGCCCAATCTTCATGAAACATTTCAGCTACGCAGGAAAAAACTTCTTAATGATAAAATAGACCTTACTGCTTTTATGGTCTGGTTTGTCGAAAACTATCCACAAAGTTTTAAGACCATTAAAAAGAATCCTGATTATCAATACAATTTCAAATAGATGCCATTCGAGTTTACGATAAATATTTATCCCCAATTTATTGAAGCCTTGCAGCAGCAAGGTTTTTCATTTCAACCTTTTGATAAGTTTTTAGAAAAACCAAAAGAAAAGATAGCAATACTACGCCACGATGTTGACCAGGTACCATATAATTCATTAAAAACTGCACAAAAAGAAAATGAATTAGGCATCACAGGCAGTTATTATTTTCGTACTGTCCCCCAAAGTTTTGATGAAAAGATAATTAAAGAGATTTATTCGCTTGGACATGAGGTGGGATATCATTACGAAGACGTCAGTCTGATGGCTGAAAGACAAAAGATAAAAGTAAAAAGACAAAAGTGGGTAGGATCAGAGCGCACGACACACGACTCACGACGTACGGAGAAAGAGTTAGCAGAGATAGCGATTGAGAGTTTTAAGGCGAACCTGGAGAAGCTTAGACAAATTGTGCCGGTGAAGACGATTTGCATGCATGGAAGTCCGATGAGTAGATGGGATGGCAGGTTACTTTGGAAGTACTATGATTATAAGGATTTTGGAATAGTCGGGGAGCCGTATTTTGACATCAATTTTGACGAAGTATTATACCTGACAGATACAGGTCGCAGATGGGATGGAGGTGCAGTGAGCGTCCGGGATAAGGGACTAGGGATTAGGAATGAGGGATTAGGAGAAGATACATTTGAGGGATGGAAAGTAAAACCTGTTTTAGGAAGCTTGATGCATATGACACCTGAATCGATTGATTTTCAAAATAAATTCAAATTTGGATCGACTCAGGATATTATAAAGGCAGCAGAAAAAGGAGAACTTCCGGATAAGATGATGATGACTTTTCATCCGCAAAGATGGACTGATAAGCCAATACCATGGGTTAAGGAGTTGGTGTGGCAGAATATGAAGAATGTGGGGAAGTATTTTCTTATCAAGGTGAGGGAATAAGTTATAATTATCATAAAGCAGGAGGCTGATGGCTACATACCACACCTGCCGCCCCAGGAGGACTAAAAGGAAGGTGAGCTAAATTCTTTCCGGATCCTGGATCTCATATACGTTTCAATATCTTTTGAATTCACCTGGTACTTTGGTTCCAGGAGTTCGAAATTTTCTTCATATTTAAATAATGAACTATCTGACAGAATACCTAAAATTGTTTTGGATTTCATCCGATGCCGTGAATAAGTACCACAATACCTGACAAGCTCTTCAAGAAGGATCCCTTCCTGCAAAATGGAATATACATCATAATAATCGCGAAAAAGATTTCTTCGTGACATAACTTCAAGCTTCATTATACCAAGTGACTTGATATCTGCAACCCTTATCTGCTCGAACGCAATGCTTGTTTTAACATCAGTGGAATTCGTCAGCGCATTTGAATAGAATGAGATCTTAACATTGTTAAGGGAAAAATTTACCTGGTAAAGATCAAGAATATCAGTTTTATTGAATTGAATACCTGCTCAGTATCATGCGATAACCCTTTCATCATGTCTCGAGAGCTTTATTGTGTTTGTACAGACATCTTTTCAGGTAAATATCAGGGTTCTTAATTTTAAAATATAGGAGGGCAAGCAGCAGATTCATTGAATGAAATTGTGCGTCATTTATCACTATCCTGTTATTCCATATTTCTCTTATTTTCCTTTTTGGAAAGATGAGAAACAACTTATTAATGTCTTCAATATCGAGATTTATCAAGGTTTTTTCAATAAGAATATCATCCGGTATCAGATTGTGTTCCGGGTTCTTATATGACCATAAAACTCTCTGATCAATTAATTCCTGATTCAGCAGATCCCTGATATCTTTTGCTTCCTTATTCATTAAAAATGCGTACTATTTTACAAATATAAAACATTCGGCAAGCATAAGCAATAATCTCTCGAAATGGCACAAAGGCGCAACGGCGTAAAGGCGTAACGGCTTAACGTCTCTTAGTCCCTAAGTCTCTTAGTCTCTCCGTCTCTTCGTCCCTATGTCCCTCTTGCGCCGGTATTAACTTCATCTCCTTTAGAAAACTTCTGCTCCGGCGCCTGCTCTTAGAGTGGCCTTTGTACTACAAATATTTCGCCCCTCTGGGCCTTGAAGCCCACCACACTTCTGTCCATTTATAGAATTTCTCCCCTTCTCCTCTTCTCCCCATCTCCCCTTCTTTTCTTTCCCTTCCGTCTTCCGCCTACTATCCACTGCCTGATGCCATATACTATATTTCCGGGAAATACTATATTTGTATCTAAATTATTAGTAAATGTTTTTAGAGAGATACATCAACGACATCAGAAATCTTTGCCAGAAGAACAAAGTCAAAAATCTTTACGTTTTCGGTTCTGTCCTGACAGATAGTTTTACCGATAAAAGCGATATTGATTTAATTGTTGATATTGATTCAAACGACCCTTTGGATTATGCTGACAACTATTTCAATCTAAAATTTGCCCTGGAGGAGTTGTTAAACCGGCAAATTGATTTGCTGGAGAACAAAGCTATTAAAAATCCTTATCTCCGAGAAAATATTGACAATTCCAAAACTCTTCTTTATGCATCCTGAAATTAAGGTCTGGCTAAAGGATATTCAATTATCAATTAATGAGATTCACGAGTTTCTGCCTCCTCAACGCAACTATATTCTTTTTCAGAAAGATTTAAAAACCCGGAAAGCAGTTGAAAGAAATATTGAAATCATTGGTGAAGCGATGAGACGAATCAAAGAGTTTGAACCGGATATCTTGATTTCTGATTCACGAAAAATTATTGATACGAGAAACCGGATAATCCATGGATATGACTCAGTCTCTGCTGATGTTGTATGGTTGATTGTAACTCGTTATCTTCCAATACTCGAAAAGGAAGTACAAGAACTTCTTAAATAATTCCAAGGGAGCCATTTGATTGCATTTGCGGAAATGGCAAAAGTCGGAAGGAAAAAAGAAATGACAGCAGGCTGATGGCGGAAGGCAGTAGGCAGAAGGGAAATCCTTCAGCCTTCCGCCCTCTGCCCTCAGCCTTTCTTTTTATTCCACAATTTTCGTAATTTTCCAAAGGAATAATTATTGTTTAACTTAATTCGTTGCATCATGAGTCATTTTGAAGAACTAAAGGTTTGGCAGAAAGCTGTTGACCTTGCAGTAAAAGTTTACGAAATCACTAAAAATGATCCTTTTAACAAAGACTTCGGATTGCGGGACCAAATGAGAAGATCCTCAGTTAGTATATCAAGTAATATATCAGAAGGTGATCAACTGGAATCTGATAAATCTTCAATCAGATATTTACGAATTTCAAAAGGGTCTACTGCTGAACTTTATACCCAGGCTATTATTTCTAACCGGATTGGATATATTGACACTACAGATTCTGAATATTTAAAAACTGAATGCCAGACAATTTTAGCAATGCTAACAAATCTTATAAAGCACAGAAAAACAGTCCAATAGAATTAGAGATAGGTTCCTTCAGCCTACAGCCCAAAGCCAACTGCCTTTTGCTAAAACTGCAAATGGTTAATAATCAATACCCCATAATTGAAAATTCCCCAATTTCGCCCCAACGCGCTGCAACCTTTTTTATTATCTTGTAGTCTTGAAATTAGCTGAAATAGCACATTTTTAATTTCAACCTAAAACAACCTGACATGAAGACGTCAAATTTACCTGAAATCAAAAGAACCCGAGATATGAAACTTATTAAAGTTTTTCTTTTATCTGCACTTCTTATAGGATTTATTAATTCTAAAGCCTCTGCCCAATGTACTGTTACCGGGGTCTCAGGTTCAGGACAAGACTTTGCAGGACAATGTGCACCTGTATCTACATCTATTTATTATCAATTTACCTTTACTTCCATGCCCCCTCAACCAACATATAGAGTTTATTATGTTTGGGGAGATGGTGTTGAAGATAATACTTATCCTGCGGTACAATACAACAGTGTTTTTGGAGTATGGTATGTAAAAGCCGACTTGCCTCATACTTTTCCCGTCAATGGTGATTGTGAATATACAGTCACTATATCATTGGTTGACAATGGGTACGTATGTTCTGACTCAAGACAATTTCAGGTAGTTGGTAATTGGCATCTGGATAATGTTGCCACAGCAAGTGGAGTAATAGCATTAAGTCCATCACCCGAGAAAGATGTCTGTCGAGGATTGCCATTAGTTGATTTCCAGTTTGCTGATGTTTCAAACTTTGCTTGTAATCTTCAAAATTATCCAACAGCACAAAAACCAAACCATACAGCCAGATATGAGCAGTTTGTATATGGGACTAATCCTGTTGTTGGCAAGGGTATACCAAACCTTTTTATCAAAGTTGGAACAGCACAAACTTCGGTTCAATTAACAGATGCCGGCGGTGTTCCTGTGGCAAATTCCTGGACCGTGGACCCAACTACCGGTGGCGTTGTAGCACTTTACAATACACAAAGTGGGTATTTTGAAGGACCTATAGTTCAAATTCCAGTTAATAGTGCGACTGGTGTATATACGCTAAATAATACATACAAAATATCGTTTGATGGGGTTGGTACCGTTTTTCAGGATCAATTTCAGGTAACTGTACGGAACTGGAATGTCTGTAATCCCTGGAATGGTAGTCAGACTGCTCCTAATGATCTTATTGCAAATAAAGCAACATCATTGATTTATATAATTAATGGTCCATTGGCAAATGCCGGGCCAGACGGTTCCGTTTGTGCTAATGGGACATATAATATGAATGGTTCAGTCACCAATGCCACTTCTTCATTGTGGACGACAGCTACTGGTGGTAGTTTTACAAATGCAACAATTCCGAACGGTGCAGTATATACTCCAAGTGCTGCTGATATTGCAGCTGGATTTGTTAATCTTTCGCTTCATGCTTATGCGGGAGGACTTTGCACGGAGCATATAGATATCATGAAACTTACTATTGATCCTCTTCCTGCTATTCCGACGATTACTCTGACTGTAGGAGCAAATAATTTTTGTGATAATGGCGGAACAAGCCTTACACTTACTTCAAGCGTTTCGCCTAATAGCAGTTACAAATGGTATAAAGGCGGCGTTTCAACAGGAATTACAACACAGTCAATTGTTTTAAATAACTGGGCACAGTCAGGCAATTACACAGTTGAGGTTTATGGAACTACAGTTAATCACTGTCCAAGATTATCAACGCCATACACAGTTACAATTTACCAGATGGCTACCGCTACAAATCCGGTTGCAGCAACAGTTTGTACAGGTTCCGCTACTTCATTTGGCATAACTCCTGCTGGTGGCGCCAATACAATTCAATGGCAGCGTTCTAACGGAGCATGGGTAAACATTACAGGAGCTGCTATTCCTAATGATGGTTGCACATATTCGAATTTTACCACTGCAACACTTGGCATTGGAAATGCTCAGATAGGAATGAATACCTTTCAATACAGGGCGGTCCTTACCACAACTGCAGGTAGTTGTGTTACGTCAAGCGCTGCAGCGATTCTAACAGTCAATCCAACACCGACAGTTGTTATCACCAATCCGGCAGCAGTCTGTTCCCCGGCAACGGTAAATCTTACATTGGCAGCAGTAACAGCAGGCAGTACAGCAGG
>PLNF01000032.1 GCA_003141715.1 Bacteroidales bacterium
TATGATGTGGTTCCGGGAGCGATGGATTCGTTATCCCGGCCGAAATGAACTCAAATGCAGACTGGGCAAAATGCTTAATAACGCTTCGTGGAAATCACCTTGTTAATTTGGGTGCAAAGATAAGAAAATTATCAAGCTAAAATAAAATTATAATTACTTAAACAACATACCATTAAATAATCCATAATTACATAAATTTGTAATCATGGATTCAGGACCGGTAAAAATATATTCGGCAGAGGATACTCCTCGTCTGAGGCATATAGCAGGTATTATCCTTGGAGATATTCTTGGTTTACAATGGGAAGTGACTACTGACAAACGTAAACTGGGGAAACACCCTGTTATTAATTATTCCTCTGATAATTTATCCGGCTCATTTAAGATTAATCCTGAAACAATTTTATTTGAAAAGGGAATTGTCTCAAAGCAGACTATTATCAGTGAATGGAAAGGGTTACCGGTATTCTTTCAGACAACATCGGATTCCGATCTCCCATTTGATGTTTTTGCCGCATCATTTTTTCTTGTAAGCAGGTATGAGGAGTATCTCGAATTTAAACCTGATGAATATGGAAGATTCCCTTCTTCCTCCTCAATTGCTTTCAAAAACGGTTTTTTGGGAAAACCCATTATCGATCTATGGGCAAAAGAGCTGGCAAAAGCTTTCCTCACACGGTTCCCGACTATTGTTTTCAGGCGTAATGAGTATAGGGCTCTCTTAACCATAGATACAGATCAGCCGTTTGCATACCAGGGTAAGAACATTTTCAGATCTGTCGGAAGTCTGTTCCACGACAATAACAGCACTCCGGTGACTGTAAGCGACAGGTACCGCATTATCACAAAAGGAGAAAAAGATCCTTTCGATGTATTTGATTATATTATCGAAAACATTGAGAAGAATAGTACTGACACAAGATTCTTTTTTCCGGTTGGGGACCATTCAAAATTTGACAAAAATCCTTCCTGGAAAAATGATGAATACCGGAACCTGATTCATAAAATTGCTGATAAGTTTCAGATAGGTCTGCATCCATCATTCATTGCAGGCGGAGACGGATCACTTATTCATACTGAGGCTGTTCGTCTTCAATCTATTCTTGGAAAAGAGGTCAGCTTAAGCCGTTTTCATTATCTAAGATTAAATATGCCCGGGTCTTATAATAATATTCTTCAAACAAGGATTTCAGAAGACTATTCAATGGGTTATCCTGATGAACCGGGTTTTAGGGCAGGGATAGCCCGACCCTATTTTTTTTATAATGTTTCTGAGGACAAGCAGACAAATCTTAAGATCATTCCTTTCCAGGTAATGGATGGTACTCTTTACGATTACAAAAAACTTGACCCCGGCAGTTCGAAGGAAGTCATTTTAAAACTGATCAACGAAACCAAAAGAGTTGGCGGACTTTTTGTGAGTATCTGGCATAATACATCTTTGCTTGATAATGAGGAATGGAAGGGTTGGCGGGAAGTTTTTGAATTTATGGTCAAAAACCAGAAACCATCGTAACAGGCTTTTCTGGCCGGTCAAACTAAAAGCTCCATTTCCTCATCGTTCATGACGTCTATTAGCTCTCCGTTTTCACATTTAATTGTCCGTGCAGAAAATTTTTTCAGGAGTGTATAATTATGTGTCGCGACAACCACCGCTCTGCTGGTCTTACTGATATCCGTCAGCAGCCTTAAAATACCTTCAGATGTTTCCGGATCAAGGTTGCCGGTAGGCTCATCGGCCAGTATTATTTCAGGATCGTTCAGCAGGGCTCTTCCGATAACAACACGCTGTTGTTCTCCTCCCGAAAGCTGGTGGGGCATCTTATAGCCTTTTAACCCAAGGCCAACTTTTTCAAGAACTTCACCAATACGGGTATCTATCTCAGTCCTGTTTTTCCACCCTGTTGCTTTAAGAACAAATTCAAGATTCTCATTAACCGACCTGTCGGTAAGTAACTGGAAATCCTGAAAGACGATTCCGATTTTCCGGCGAAGATAGGGAACCTCTTTTTTCTTAATTTTTGAGAGGTCATACCCTGCAACAAGTCCAACACCCTCTTTCAGAGGTATCTGGGCATTGAGAGTTTTGATAAGGCTCGATTTACCGCTGCCAACTCTTCCAACCAGGTAAATAAATTCGCCCTTCCCCACACGCAGATTTACGTTAGATAGAACCAAATGATTCTGCTGCCATATACTACAGTTTGTCAGCTCTATAATAACATCCAATGGAAGATTCTCCTGCATTTCCCGGCGATTTAATGTGCAAAATAAGGAAAGAATTGATAATTAACATTTATATGTTGATAAAATCAGTAATAAAGGCCCCCTGACGGCGTTTAATAGTTGTATTTTTACGATTAATTAAAAAAACCTGGTTAATGTTATATGTGGCTTACAATTAACATGTTATATTCTATTTATATTATTTGGAACCTAAACAGTGTTTTTTTGTGAAGAGCCAAAAAAAATAAGTTATGAACAGAAACAAATTCATTTTAATATTCAGTTTTCTTTTAATATTCTTACTTCCTGTCTCATCCCAGGTTCCATTTACTGTCAAAGAAATTGGATCTGAATTTTACAGGGGAATGGAATTGTTCAATAAAGAGAAATACCCGGCTGCAATAAGACTTTTCGATTCATTCGTCAGAGATGGTGATAAATCCGACCTCATACTTGTGGCCGATGCTGAATATTACAGCTCAATTGCAGCATTAAAACTTTTCAATCCTGATGCTGAATTCAAAATGATGATGTTCATATATTCTCATCCGGAAAGTCCACGGATTAATGATGCCAGACTGGAATTAGGAAACTATTTCTATCAGAATAAAAACTACAGGAAAGCGGTAATCTATTATGAAACCGTGAACAGGCAGGAATTGAAATCAGATAAACTGGCAGAATATTTTTTCAGACTAGGATATTCGCTTTATATCAAGGGTGATCAGAGCAGAGCACTTCTTATGTTTTCTGAAATTAAGGATATTGACACGGAATATACACCACCTGCTGTATACTATTTTTCTCAGATTGCCTACGAACAGAAAATGTATCAGACTGCTTTGGAGGGATTCATGCGTTTGAAAGAGGATGAAACTTTCGGAGGTGTGGTGCCATTTTACATTGTTCAGATTCTATACCTCCAGAAAGATTATGATGGTATCCTGTCAATGGCTCCCGATCTTCTTAAGTCGGCCGGGAAAACCAGGGCTGTTGAACTTTACAGATTTATCGGAGATGCTTATTACAGTAAGGAAAATTATAAAGAAGCATTGCCCTATCTTGAGAAATATTCGACAGGAGCAAAAGCCAGTGGTCGGGAAGATAAATATGAGCTTGGCTATTGTTATTATAAGACAGGAGAGATAGATAAAGCCATCAAACTTTTTCTTGAAATAGGTGCAAAGAGTGATCTTCTTAGTCAGAATATCTGGGATATTCTTGGCGATTGCTATCTGCAGAAAGGTGACAAACCTCGTTCCAGATTAGCCTTTGGTGAGGCATCAATGCTTAATTTTGACAAGAAGATCAAGGAAGAATCACTTTACAACTTTGCAAAACTGACATACGAAACAGCGTATGCTCCTTTTGGAGAGGCCATTGCCGCTTTTCAGGAATATATTGATCTCTATCCCGGGTCAAAAAGGATACAGGAAGTGTACGATTATCTTGTGGGTACGTTTATGCAGATTAAAAACTACAAAGCCGCCCTGGCTGCACTCGATAAAATTGGTAATAAGGATAGCAGACTGGAAGAGGCCTACCAGAAAGTTGCATTTTACAGAGGACTCGAGCTCTTTAATAACCTCGAGATCGAAGCCTCAATCAATATGTTTGATAAATCACTCAAATATGAAAAATATAACATGCAGATCAGGGCAAGATCTATCTACTGGCGGGGTGAAGCAAATTACAGGCTTGGTCATTATGATTTGGCAAAAGGTGATTATGAGTTGTTTATGGGATTGCCAGGTTCTACCCTTTTAAGTGAATACAGCCTTGTGAGGTATAATCTTGGATACACCTTCTTTAATCTGAAAGACTATATAAACGCTTTAAGTAATTTTAAAAATTTCGAATCGGAGGTTACAAACGTGAGACCGGAAGTGCTTGCTGATGCGAAGAACAGAATTGCCGATTGCTATTATATTGCCACCAGTTATCCTTCTGCGATTGATTATTACGACAAAGTTATTGCATACGGTTATCTCGATGCAGATTATGCTATGTTCCAGAAGGGATTCTCCCTCGGACTTCTTAAGGATACAAAAGGCAAAATTGATGTGCTCACAGCACTGATGCAGAAATTTCCTTCTTCAACATTTGTTCCGGATGCCATCTTCGAAAGAGGCAGGGCTTACCTTGTACTTGAAGATTATAAAAAAGGAGAAGCAGATTTCAATACAATCATCTCAAATTACTCAGGCAGCTTTTTCGTACCACGTTCAATAGTTCAGCTGGGCTTGCTTTATTATAACATCGGGGAAAATGAAAAGGCTATTTCCCAGTACAAAAAGGTGATAGAGAACTATAAATCAACCCCTGAAGCAAGGGATGCAATGACCGGACTCAGAAACACTTATGTCGATTTAAATGAAGTGGATACCTATTTTGCTTATGTAAAGACACTTGACGGATATGGTGATATAAACCTGGCTCAGAAGGATTCTATGCTGTATATGTCAGGAGAAAATCTGTTTATGAACGGCAAATATGATAAAGCTACCGATGTTTTAAAAAGCTATATAGGTGAATTTCCGAATGGCAGTTTCCGGCAAAATGCACAGTATTACCTGGCAGAATGCCTGAGATCGGCAGGAAATAATGCCGAGGCACTGAAACTGTATATTGAAGTTTCTGACGAACCAAATAATCAATTCCTTGAACAATCGTTAATTGCTGCTTCATCGATGCTTTATGATAAAGAAGATTATTCAGCATCCCTTAATTACTATGAGAAACTGGAGAAGGTTTCCTCGAGTGATGCGAATACCCTCATCGCTCTTAAAGGACAACTGAAATCGGCTTATCAGGCCGGTGATGCGCAGAAGACTATCATTGCTGCCGGGAAAATAAACAATTCGCCAAATATACCGGAGGAGTTGGTAAGAGAGGCTTTATTTATGAGCGCGAAAGCAAATTATAGTCTCAATAATTTTGATGATGCCCTAAGAGATTTCAGAAAGGTAGCAACAGAAGTAACCAGCGTGGAAGGAGCGGAGTCGAAATACAGGGTAGCAGAGCTTCTGAATAAGAAAGATAAACCTGCCGAAGCTGAAAAAGTAATTACTGAGTTCATTGATCAGAAAACACCTCATCAGTACTGGATGGCAAGAGTGTTTCTCCTACTGGCTGATATAAGCATTAAAAAAGGTGATTCCCTCCAGGCCCGTGCGACTCTTCAGAGCCTGAAGGATTATTACTCAATTGATAATGATGGAATACTCGATGAGGTAAAATCCAAATTAAACTCCATTGACGAAACCAAATCGGAGCCCGATAAAAATGACAAAGTGCAAAATATTGTCCAGCAATAATAAAAAACTGATAAAGAAATTGATTTGACATGATAAAAAGAAATCTAATTGTTCCAGTCTTCATAATATTCTCTTTATTCCCGGTCAATGCCCAGGTAAAGAAACAGGAGACCGGACTGAAAAGAGAGGTTACTTTGTATAATCCTTACAAACCATCTCTCCCGGAATCCAAAAAGAGAAGCTTTTTACCTGATATAAACGATACCTCGAAGGTCAGACCTGACTTCCATTATGATGTAAAGACTACACCTTTTCTTCCTGAATATACTATAAGTCCGATTAAGGCGGCTTCCTTACTCCCGGATCCTCTGCCTAAACTTTATAAAGGTTATATAAATTTGGGCATTGGGAATTATCTGACGCCACTGGCTGAAATTAGTTTGACAAATGAGCGATCGAAGAAGGGATCAATTGGTTTCTACGCACGGCATTTTTCATCCAACGGGAAGGTTGAACTGGATAATGGCACCAAGGTTTTTGCAGGATATATGGATAACGATGTCTCTCTTTTTGGTAGTAAATTCTTCAGAAACAACATCCTTAAAAGCTCAGTCGATTTCAGTCAGAAGATCAGATATGCTTATGGCTATTCTTCATACACCACAGAATATTTTAATCCTCGCTTAATGGATTTTACACCTGAGAAAAGTGATATCAGGATGCGATATAATAATTTAGGAGCAAAAGCTTCATTATCCTCTTTAACTCTTGATTCCGCAAGCTTCTCTTATAAATTCGATGTTTATTATAATTACTTTTATAATGAAAAGAACCTGTTTCAGCATAGCGCAGGGTTTTCAGGAATGATGGCAAAATCCTATGAAGGATTATATATTGGTTCCGGCATAAACTATGACTATTACAGGCTTCCTGACTCCCTTTTAACCACTCCGAAATACATTGCCTCAATAAGCCCTTTCATAAAAAAGAGTTCTGAACAGTGGAGTTTTAAACTCGGAATTGAGGCATTGCTCGATAGGAATATGACTGCATCTGCGAAGTTTCATCTTTATCCTGATGTTAATTTCTGTTTAAATGTTGTCCCCTCTTATGTCAGCTTTTTTGCAGGATTATCTGGTAAGCTGGATAAGAATGAGCCATCGGTAATCATTTCTGAAAATCCGTATTTAATCCGCGATGGCAGCCTTTTTAAATTGCCAAATACAAGTCATGACCTTGTTATTTCTTCCGGATTGAGAGGAAATACAGGATTAGGAGGAAATTACATTGTGTCAGCATCATATTCTCTGATCAGCAACATGCTTTTCTATTCCAACATCGTTGTCCCTGATAGTATGCATGTTACTGCCAGAGGAAGCTATTTTTCTGCTCTTACCGACGATGTGGAGCTACTGAATGTTCATGCAGAAATGAATGGACCAATAAATGATAAACTCTCATTCAATAGTGCGGCAAATCTATATAAATATACTCTTTCAAGATTTGAATATGCATGGAATAAGCCGGGCTGGGATGCTAAGATTGGGTTAAAGTATAATCTCAGGGATAAGATTATTGCCGGAATTGAAATTACAGCACAGGGTAAGCGCTGGGAGACAATCAACGGAGATCTTCCAATTCCAGTTACAAATCCAACTGTTCCCATTATCCCGGATCAAAGATTCATAATCCAAATGCCGGCTCATCTCAATCTAAATCTCAGTGCTGAATACCGTTATTCTAAAATACTTTCATTCTGGACAAAACTTAATAATATCTCCAATAACCGCTATTATGAGTGGGCATTTTATCCTTCACAGGGATTCCTTTTTATGCTTGGGTTCACTTATAGCTTATAGCCGGCTGTCAAGACTCCTCTAGATGGCTTCTGGTTCAGAACAGAAACCCCTCTGTCGCTTCCTTCGCCTTCGCGTAGCCGCTTCGGCGAAGCAAGGGCGACATCTCCCCTAAAGGGGCGATAATACACATTAGTTTACCTTAATTACACTAAAATAGTGGATGTGGGGCCAAAAAGCCGGGATTTTCAGACAATCAGACATCAAGACAACCAAACCATCTTTAGTGTTAATTTCTTACTGAAAAATGTGCATTATTTTTAACATTTTTTTAAGGAAAAACAATTTAAAATCCGTATATTTGTCCTGATAATTAATAATCATAATATCAATAATTTATAATAGGAAAAGTGAGGTTGATTCTGATGACTGGAAACAGTAAAAAAGATATCCGGATTTCATTACCAAAAAAACAAGTTTGATATCATTAAAAAGGAGTCAGTCAAGATAGGACTCCTCATTAATATTTTGGTCTGATTATTTATAATTGATATTAAATTAAGTTGACTTAAAAATACAGGAACAATGAGCGAGAATGAAAAAAAATTGCAGGACAGTAAGGATTATTCAGCAGATAATATTCAGGTGCTGGAAGGTCTGGAGGCTGTGAGGAAAAGACCTGCAATGTACATCGGTGATATTGGTGTAAAAGGATTACATCATCTTGTATATGAGGTTATTGACAATTCTATTGATGAGGCGATAACAGGCTATTGTACTAAAATAGAAGTTGTGATTCATGAAGATGGATCCGTAACAGTTATAGATGACGGAAGAGGTATTCCCACCGGAATAATGGAGAAAGAACAGAAATCTGCCCTTGAGGTGGTTATGACTGTCCTGCATGCCGGCGGAAAGTTTGATAAGGATTCCTACAAGGTGTCAGGAGGTCTTCATGGAGTCGGGGTGTCTTGTGTGAATGCACTTTCTGCCCAGCTCTCCGTTGTAATTATGAGAGAAGGCAATATTGTCAGACAGCAATATGAAAAAGGGAAACCTGTTACTGCCGTAGAGGTTATAGGGAAGTCTGATAAGTCTGGAACTTCTGTGACATTTAAACCGGACGGTACCATCTTCCAGACAACCGAATTCAACTTTGAGATCCTTTCAGCACGTCTTCGCGAGCTGGCTTTCCTTAATAAGGGAATACTACTCACTATTAAAGATATGAGAGAGTTAATTGATGATGGCAATGGAGGAACAGCCCGTTATGAAGAGTTTTGCTCTGAACTGGGTCTGAAGGAATTTGTCGAATATCTTGATTCAAACAGGGAAAGGCTTATTGAAAAAATTATTCATATAACATTTGATAAGACCGAGATTCCGGTTGAGATTGCCCTTCAGTACAATAATTCATTCTCCGAGAATGTCCATTCCTATGTAAATAATATTAATACTATTGAAGGAGGTACACATCTTGCCGGATTCAGAAGAGGGCTAACACGTACTTTAAAAAAATATGCTGAAGATTCAGGGGCCACCTCAAAACTGAAATTCGATATCAACGGCGATGATTTTCGTGAAGGACTTACTGCCATAATCTCAGTTAAAGTTGCTGAACCGCAGTTTGAAGGTCAGACAAAAACTAAACTGGGAAACTCTGAGGTAATGGGTGCGGTCGATCAGGCTGTCAGTACAATGCTTACAAATTACCTTGAAGAGAATCCGAAAGATGCGAGAATCATTGTTCAGAAGGTAATCCTTGCCGCTACTGCCCGTCATGCTGCACGTAAAGCAAGAGAACTTGTCCAGCGTAAGAATGTACTATCCGGTTCCGGACTTCCAGGCAAACTGGCCGATTGTGCCGACAGGGACCCAGCCAATTGCGAGATATACCTTGTGGAAGGTGATTCTGCAGGTGGAACAGCAAAACAGGGCCGTGATAGAGGTTTCCAGGCAATTCTGCCATTGAGAGGAAAGATATTGAATGTTGAAAAGGCAATGCAACACAGAATCTACGAGAGTGAAGAGATAAAAAATATCTTTACTGCACTCGGAGTCAATATCGGAACGGAGGATGATAGCAAAGCCCTTAACATAGCGGGCCTGCGTTATCATAAAATCATTATTATGACTGATGCGGATGTTGATGGTTCTCATATTACCACACTCATCATGACCTTCTTTTTCAGATATATGCAGGATCTGATCAAAGGTGGAAATATCTACATTGCTACACCTCCTCTATACCTGATTAAAAAGGGTAAAACGGAACGATACTGCTGGACTGAAGATGAGCGTGAGATGGCGGTTCAGGAAATGGGACAGGGGAAAGAATCGTCTGTTGGTGTACAGAGATACAAAGGTCTGGGTGAAATGAACGCCGAACAACTCTGGTCAACAACCATGAATCCCGAGACAAGGACCCTGAGACAGGTTACAATAGAGAATGCTGCAGAGGCTGATCATATATTCTCGATGCTCATGGGCGATGAGGTCCCACCGCGGAGAGAGTTTATAGAAACGCATGCAAAGTATGCCAAGATAGATGTTTAAAACCTGAGAAGTGCAAAGAATTACTATTGTTTTTCTACTGTTTCTGATTTCACATTTATTGAAAGCGCAGGAACCGGCCAAAGTTTTATCCTCTGTTTTTGATGAAGCTCTGACAGACAGGACCGCATATAATAACCTCGAATATCTATGTAAGCACACTAAGGGAAGAGTAGCTGGTTCAGCTGCCGCTGAAAAGGCCATTGAATTTACCAGACAGGCCCTGATAAATGCAGGCGCTGATACAGTTTGGTTGCAGAAAGTCCCTGTTCCTCATTGGGTTAGAGGTGTTGAAAAATGCAGTGTAACATCATCAGTCAGTGGAAAGAAGGAATTGGCAATTACAGCTCTTGGTCTTTCTGTCGGCACCGATGCGCGGGGAATAACATCAAAAGTTGTTGAAGTTCATGATTTTGAAGAGCTTAAGAATATTGGTCTTCAGGGTCTTCAGGGGAAGATTGTTTTTTTCAACCGGCCCTTTGACAATAAACTGACTAATTCATTTGCAGCTTATGGAGGTGCTGTAAATCAACGTACTGTGGGTCCTTCAGAAGCTTCAAGGTATGGTGCCATTGCAGTGATAGTAAGATCAATGACACAGTCTCTTGATAACTTCCCCCATACCGGAGTTACACGTTATGCCGATAATGTCAATAAAATTCCGGCTGTTGCGGTATCTACTCTGGACGCTGAACTCCTGAGTCAATGGTTGAAAACTGATCCTTCTCTAACCGTTAACCTGGTTTCCACTTGCAGGAACTATCCCGACACAATATCTTATAATGTAATAGGTGAAGTATATGGTTCTCTTAAACCTAATGAATATATAACGGTGGGAGGGCATCTTGATGCCTGGGATATTGCTGAAGGAGCAATCGATGATGGAGGCGGATGTATGCAGGCAATTGAAACAATCAGAATTTATAAAAAGCTTGGCATAAAGCCCAAACGGACTGTGAGAGCAGTTCTGTTTATGAACGAAGAGATGACAACCACCGGAGGAAAGACCTATGCAGAAGAAGCTAAAAGGAAAGGGGAAATTCATTATGCTGCCCTTGAATCTGATCGAGGAGTTATGAGCCCTCTTGGATTTAGTTTCGATACAGATAGTTTGAAACTTGAAAAATTCCGGTCTTTGACATCCTGGTTCGCACCATATAATATAAGAGATTTCGACAAAGGTGGAGGTGGTTCCGATATAGCGCCTCTTAAAGCTTTGGGTGCATTACAGATAGGCTATATACCTGATTCACAAAGATATTTCTGGTATCATCATTCTGCGAATGACACTTTTGAACAGGTTAATATCCGTGAACTCCAGATGGGTAGCGCCGCAATTGCTTCTCTGATATATCTGATAGATTTGTTTGATCTTTAACTCTTTGGCCCTCTGTGTTTCCTCAGTGTCTCTTCCACCTTGCCCCTCAAGGGAAGGGATTTTTTAAGAATAGATCTTTGTGTCCTTTGTGTAAATCCTTTGTGACCTTTGTGGTTAATGAATTTGATTTGAATTAGACTCCAAATACCTTTCTTCTTATTTCAACAGCATTATCAGTGCAGACTTCACTGCAACAGAAACATCTTATGCATTTTTTATCGGTAAGGAGAATATGAGTCTTTTTAGATGGCAGTGGTAAAATGGCCTGCACCGGGCAAATATTAACACATTTCTGGCATCCCGTGCAGTTTTCGTGTATAAAGACCGGCCTTCTTTCAAGTTTTTTCAGGAATTTAATCCTTTTCAACACAAACTTCACAGCAATATTATTGGTTGTTGAAATTGGGACTTTCTTAAACCCTTTCTTTATGATACTGCTCATTTCAGGGCCATCATAAATTATTTCATCTTCTGACTGCAACCATTTCTTCCTGAAAAAAGCTGCCCTTGAAGTTGGGATAACTAAGGGTTCATAACCTGCAATCCGGCTGGCTATGATATCAAGTATAAGCGGATTTGTTGANNAGAAACTCTCCAAATTTGCTCCTGTCCTGGTGCAAGGCATGCTGTTTCCCCTTGCTGAAACCTGGTACCAGACCAAGAGTGTTTTTGATTGCGCCTGTAAAATAAACAAGTTCGTGGTTTTTGAATTTAGAAAGAGAAATTATTAAATCAACCTGATCTACAATAGCTGCAACCCTGATCTTCCCTTTTCTTAATGATTTCTCTATGGGATTCACCATGAAATCAATCCATTTGGCTCCGGTTGTTTCGCATACCTTAAAAATACCCGATTTTTCGCCCTTGAATTTCTGTGTGTGAACTGCCGGAGAATCTCCAACCAGAACGGTAGCTCCTTCTGATTGCAGGAACCGGATCATTGCCTCCACAACCACCGGATTAGTACTTATACATTTGGAAGGGTCATCATCTGTTAGAATATTCGGTTTTACGAGCACTTTTTTCCCTTTAAGATCAGGGCCGTCGGTTTTTTTGTATATATCGGAAATTAAATCAAAGATCTCATGGAGATCATATTCATTGCACTTTCTTACAGCAATTATATTATTCATCATATTTTCCCCTTAAAAAGTGTGCAAATATATATCTTTTTGAAAAGCCGTGCCGGTATGTCAATAATTCGATATTAAGTCTCTGATATTATCTTCGATTTCCGAAGTAATTTTTTCCGAGGGACCGGAATAATTGTTAATAATTATACTGAAGGCCATTTCTTTACCTGAAACTGTAGTAAAATATCCTGCGAAACTTCTTACCCTTGTCATTGAACCGCTTTTTGCTTTGAGTCGTGAATCGAAGAGAGGATCCTTAAAACAATTTTTGAGGGTTCCGTTTTTTCCTGCATCAGGCAGGGAGGAATAATATTCGGAGAAGTACTTTCCCCTGTTTTTCATATAAACCAGGAGACGTACTAATTCTCTTGTATTGATTGCATTTACAGGAGACAGACCACTTCCGTCTTCAATAAACATTCCATTTGTATCTATACCGGAACTTTTAAGAAATTCATTAATAACTTCAGCACCCGAGGCAGTTGATCCATTGTTTTTGAATTTTTTACCTAATTCCTTAATCAGATGTTCGGCAAAAAGATTTACACTTTCATGATTCAGTACTTCAATTATATCAGCGAGTGGGGGAGAGATGGTTTCTGTAATCGGTACAACCTTTTCCGCTTTATAATTTTGTTCTAATCTAATGGTGGTCGGATTGGCTGAAATTTTTATGCCGCTGGCCTTAAGTTTTTCGTTTATTATTTTAGCGAGAAGAAGGGGAGGGTCGGTAACTGAGGCTCTCAGGACAAAATCGTCCTGGTTGACAGGAACGTTTCCGGCAAGCCAGCCTCGTGTACTGTAAGGAGCGGCAAAAACATAACCTTCATCTGTCGTACCTGAGGCAACGAGAAAGTCAGATAATTCAAACCGGCATTCATCCGGAATAATCTCTTTAATTGCCGGAGGGAAACTATCGGAAAATGTTTTAAAATGAATTTCGTATGTGTTATCGAATACAGATAATCCATACGCTCCTGCACCATAATAATTACCCTCATCTTCCCACAGCCATTTAGCCGGAACAGGTAAAAAATCATAGTACGAGTCATCTGTTATTACCCTTCCTTTAATTTTTTTAATTCCCAGTTTTTTAATTTCTGTAACCCAATTGATCAGGAAATCTTGGTAATGATCAGAAAAATATTTTGACCCCAATGCCGGATCGCCTCCGCCAAGAATGATGATATTTCCCCTTAATCTTCCCGATCTTTTATTCAGTGATCCGGTATAACCTACTGTGGTTTTGAAAGTATATCCTGGACCAAGCAATTCAAGAGCAGCAGCTGAGGTAATAACCTTCATTACTGAAGCCGGTGTCAGGCTTATTCCTGAATTATAATCAAGTATAATATCTCCTGTTTCCGCATCTGCAACACACAAAGAGACAGATGCATGTGCCAAAGAAGAATCGGCAAGAAAAGTTTCAGATGATTTCTCCTGCGAAAAAGAACAAATAGTTAAGAAGGCCAGTGAAAATATAAAAAATGTAATTCTCATTTCTGAATTGATTTGTTTTGTTCGAGTGTCGACAATAACCCACATGCAGCCTGAATGTCTACACCACGGCTTGCCCTTATTGTTGTCAGTATTCCTTTGGCATTGAGCGCCTCTTTGAAATTAATCGTGATCCCCAGATTGGGACTCTGGAACTCTGACCCGGGAATTGGGTGAAATCTGATAATATTGATACGGCATTTTATTCCGTTAAGAATCCTTACCAGTTCCTTTATATGGGCAGGTGTATCATTTACTCCTTTAAAAAGGATATATTCAAAAGAGACTCTTCTCTGGCTGTTAAAATCGAAATTACGGATTATTTCCAGCACCTCTTTGACTGTGTTGGTTCGTTGAATCGGCATAAGCTTTCTTCTCTCTTCGTCGAACGGAGAGTGCAGGCTTACAGCAAGATGGCATCGGCTTTTTTCAAGGAATTCCCTTATCCCGTCTATCAGTCCGATTGTACTTACCGTGATACGCGTAGGGCTCCAGGCATATCCCCATTCACTGGTAAGAATATCAAGACTCTTAAGTACCTCAGTGATATTGTCTAAAGGTTCACCCATTCCCATATAGACAATGTTTGTCAGGTTCGTGAACTCGGGTAAACTTCTGAACTGGTTGAGAATCTCATTCGAGGATAAATTTCCCTGGAAACCCTGCTTTCCTGTCATGCAAAAGATACACCCCATTTTACAGCCGGCCTGTGATGAAACGCAAATTGTTGCACGATCATCATCAGGAATATATGCTGTTTCTATATATTTGTCATTCAGAACTTTATAAAGGTATTTTTTAGTGCCGTCAGAACTTTTTGATTCATTGACCGGTGCAGAAAGGCCGATCTCATAATCAATAGAAAGAAGCTCTCTTGTTTTTTTTGACAGGTTTGTCATTTCATCGATTGACTGTATCTCTTTCTTATAAAGCCAGTCAGATATTTGTTTTGCTGCAAAACCCGGAAATCCTAGCCGTTTGGTTACTGCAATCAGCTCATTTAGTGTCTTTCCGTAAAGTTTTTCTTTCTGCATAATTTTAAGGCACAAGGCTCAGGGCACAGGGTTTTTATAATATTTAATATTAGGCTATTACTTATGTCTTTATACTTTTGTCTTTTGTCTTTTCCTCACACCTCACACGCACACTGATCTTCTTTGCGTCAATTTGTCCTGACAGAACTGAAGCAATGACAGATGCCGTTGGGCCCGTTCCCAGATATTTGTTAAATACTATTGTCATCAGTGTTAAAGTGTTGTTAAAAGTTTGTAAATTATTGAAGATCATTCAAAAAATGCATGATCTTTGTAAAACAAAATTCTATTAATTCGGTTATAAAGATATTAAACTTTTATGAAGGCAGAATGAAGGAATTTCGACCCTCAACGAAAGGATAGTTTAATTAAAATTGAAAAACTATGAAAGGTAAGTATTTATTAGGTTCACTGTTAATGGCTCTTTTAGGAGCATCGATTGCTTTGTTTGCATATACGAAGATAATGGTTAAGCCCATGGTGGCTGTTTCGAAAGATAGTTCCAATGTTGAAACACAAAATGCAAGAGCCTATCTCACTTCGCTACAGACGCAGGAAGGACAGATAGATTTCACATATGCTGCTGAACTGACAGTTCATGCGGTAGTTCACGTTCATATAAAAATGATGGGTGCTCCCGATAATCCAATTATGGACTGGTTTTATGGCGACCGGAATTCTAAACCGAGGGAAGTAAGCGGCTATGGATCAGGAGTTATTATTTCAAATGATGGTTATATAATTACCAATAACCATGTCATAGAAAATGCTGAATCAGTTGATGTTACATTAAATGATAAACGAACATTTACGGCCAAGGTAGTCGGGCGCGACCCGGGTAGTGATATAGCTCTGCTTAAAATAAAGGCAGACAATTTACCTTATATTAAATATGGTGATTCAGAACAACTCAGGCTTGGTGAATGGGTACTGGCTGTCGGAAATCCTTTCAATCTTACATCTACCGTTACAGCGGGTATAGTAAGTGCAAAAGGAAGAAGCCTTGGGTTGAATGAAGGTACCTATAAGATAGAATCATTCATACAAACCGATGCAGCACTTAATATGGGAAACAGTGGCGGTGCTCTTGTGAATACCAAAGGATTACTTGTTGGAATTACTTCTGCAATTATGTCACCTAATGGTGCTTATGCTGGAAACTCATTTGCTATACCTGTGACAATTGTTAAAAAGGTTGTTGACGATCTTAAAAAGTATGGGGAGGTTCAGAGAGCTATCATTGGAGTGAATATTAAAGATGTTGAGGAAGAAGATGCTGCAAAACAAAATCTCAGCGAGATCAAAGGGGCACTTGTCTACAAAATTGTCCCGGGAGGTTCAGCTCAGGAAGCGGGTATGAAGGAAAATGATGTAATTATCAAGTTCGACAACCAACCTGTCAATACAGTGTCAGAATTACAGGAGCAGGTTGGGAAACACCATCCAGGAGATAAGGCAACTGTAACCTATATCAGAAATGGGAAAGAGACCACAATACCAATTACACTGAAAAATGTTGCCGGAAACACAAAAGTTGTCACTGCTGAAATGGAAGAAGCCAGTGATGTAATTTTTGGTGCCAGACTGGAACCACTTAGCTCTGATGATATGAATTCCCTTAACATTGATTATGGAGTCAGGGTAAAGGAAATCAATAAAGGGAAGTTTAAAGAAATCGGAATGCCGGAAGGGTTTATTATCCTGAGCGTTAATGGTAAAAAAGTAAAAAGTGCTGATGAAGTACAACAATTTACAAATAATGGCACAACTCTGAAAACGATAGAAGGAATCCTTCCTGACGGGTCTGTATTGAATTACAAGTTCGGCAAATATTAGAATAGATTACATAATTCACTATTATTCAGGGGATTTATAAAAATAGATCCCCTTCTCACAACAATAGTAAATTATTTTTGTTATTACATAATAAAGCGATATCTTTGCGGAAATTTTTTGGGAGGCATAATGAGACAGCTAAAGATTACCAAATCCATAACAAACAGAGAGAGTGCTTCACTCGACAAATATTTGCAGGAGATTGGTAAGGAAGAGTTGATATCGGTAGAAGAAGAAGTTGAATTGGCTCAACGGATAAAGAAAGGCGACAGAGCTGCTCTTGAGAAACTCACCAAAGCAAATTTACGTTTTGTTGTTTCTGTTGCAAAACAATATCAAAACCAGGGACTTAGTCTCCCCGATCTTATCAACGAAGGTAATTTGGGCCTTATCAAGGCTGCAGAAAAGTTTGATGAAACACGTGGTTTCAAGTTTATATCTTATGCCGTATGGTGGATAAGACAGTCAATTCTTCAGGCTCTTGCTGAACAATCACGAATTGTAAGATTACCATTAAACCAGGTTGGTTCACTTAATAAGATCAATAAAGCTTTCTCAAAATTTGAACAGGAGAACGAACGGACTCCTTCACCTGAGGAGCTTGCTGATGTTCTTGAACTGCCTAAGGAAAAGGTAACTGATACACTTAAAGTATCGGGTCGCCATGTTTCTGTTGATGCACCTTTTATTGAAGGAGAGGATAACAGCTTACTGGATGTTCTTACCAACTCTGATTCTCCTGTTGCAGATAAGCTGCTGATGGACGAATCACTTTCAAGAGAGATTTACCGGGCGCTTGCCACTCTTACTGAAAGAGAAAGGGATATAATCAGATTCTTCTTTGGTATAGGTTGCCAGGAGATGACACTTGAAGAGATTGGTGAAAAATTCGGTCTTACCCGTGAAAGAGTTCGCCAGATAAAGGAAAAGGCTATCAGAAGGTTGAGACATACTTCACGTAGCAGATTATTAAAGGGCTATTTAGGTTAAATATACCGTTTTATGGATTGAAAGGCGCTGTAACAGGCGCCTTTTTTTATAATAACGAACATTAATCTCTTATGGAGATTCCTCATTCCGAGTCCGCCAACTGGCGGACGAGGAATCTCCTACTCCAATTCTCCTTATCTTAAATTTTCGTAATTTTGTACTCTTTTACTAAATGACAATTAATGGACTTCAAACTTATATCCGATTTTCAGCCAACCGGCGACCAGCCGGAAGCAATTGATCAGCTAGTCGGAGGACTTGATAATGGAGTCCCTTTCCAGACACTTCTTGGAGTCACCGGGTCGGGTAAGACCTTTACGATTGCCAATGTAATTGAGAGAGTTAACCGCCCTGTTCTTGTATTAAGCCACAATAAAACCCTGGCTGCCCAGCTTTATGGTGAATTCAAACAGTTTTTCCCTGAAAACAAGGTTGAATACTTTGTATCCTATTATGATTATTATCAACCGGAAGCATATCTCCCCGTATCAGATACTTATATAGAAAAGGACCTTTCAATAAACGAGGAGATCGAAAAACTGCGGCTGAGCGCTACTTCATCATTACTTTCAGGACGGCATGATGTAATTGTGGTCTCTTCTGTATCATGTATATACGGAATCGGTAACCCCGATGATTTTCATTCCAATACGGTTCATATCAGGAAAGGACAGATGATCGGAAGGAATCTTCTCCTCAGGAAACTTGTCGACAGCCTTTATTCGCGGAACGAACTCGAATTCAAACATGGTACTTTCAGNNGGTGACCAGATTGAAGAGTTAAATACTTTCGATCCGATAAGCGGTCACAGGCTGGAAATTCTGAACGAGTATATTGTTTATCCTGCCAATATATTCGTTACAACGCGGGAAAGGATCAATCTGGCAGTAAGCGACATTCATGATGATATGGTGCGTCAGGTTACTTATTTTAATGAAATAGGAAAAAGAGAAGAGGCAAAAAGACTGGAACAGCGTGTGCTATATGATCTTGAGATGATAAAGGAACTTGGCTATTGCAGCGGTATTGAAAACTATTCACGTTATTTTGACGGAAGGAAACCAGGAACCAGACCTTTCTGCCTGCTCGACTATTTTCCAAAGGACTTTATAACTGTTATCGATGAAAGTCATGTCAGTTTACCTCAGATCAGGGCAATGTTCGGAGGTGACCATTCAAGGAAACAGACACTTGTTGAATATGGATTCAGACTGCCGGCAGCTCTCGATAACAGACCCATGAGGATCGAAGAATTCGAATCTCTGACAGGTCAGACAATTTTTGTCAGTGCTACTCCTTCTGACTATGAACTCGAAAAAAGTGAAGGTGTCTTTGTTGATCAGGTAATCAGACCAACCGGCCTTCTGGATCCACCGATCGAAGTGCGTCCAAGTCTTAACCAGATTGATAACCTGATGGGAGAGATCCGTTCAAGGGCCAAATCCGGTGAGCGTACCCTTGTGACTACTATCACCAAACGTATGGCTGAAGAGCTTTCATCTTACCTGATAAAATTTGATATTAAATGTAGTTACATTCATTCAGATATCGATACTCTTGATCGTATCGATATAATGGAGGAGCTCCGTACAGGCTCTATCGACGTCCTGGTTGGAGTCAACCTTCTAAGAGAGGGACTCGATCTTCCGGAGGTCTCGCTTGTTGCAATTCTTGATGCAGATAAAGAAGGGTTTCTCAGATCATCGAGATCACTTACCCAGACCGCAGGGAGAGCAGCACGTAATCTGAATGGAAAGGTAATTATGTATGCCGATAATGTCACCAGGAGTATGCAACAGACAATAGATGAAACAAACAGAAGAAGGAGCAAACAGTTGAAATATAATGAAAAGATGGGTATTACACCGGCTCAGATAACAAGGAAAACTGGGTCCATACTAAGCGGTCTGGGCAAGAAAGGAGCTTCGGTGAAAGCCTATATTGAACCTGACAGACCTGATATTGCTGCAGATCCTGTTGTAAAATATATGAACAGGGAAGCTCTTGAAAAGGCAATGGAAAAGTCGAGAAAGAGTATGGAAAAAGCTGCCGCGGAGCTGGATTTCATAGAAGCTGCGAGATTCAGGGATGAAATGGCTGATCTCCAGAAACTTCTCAGGAGTAAGTCCTAAGGATCTAAACGAGTCGCAATCCAATCTCTTTTGACTGAACCTGATGTCAATTTTCCCGATATAATTTTTCCCCCGGTTACTTTACCTGAATATGTAGCACCATTTACACTAAAAGTGATCAGATTCCCGTTAAGCCTGCCTTCAGTTATAATTGAAGTTTTATCATCTGTCTTCAGAGTTCCATAAACCATTTGAAATTGCTGATAGATGGTAAGTATCCCTGATTCGAGATTCCATATGCCTTCAACTTTTGCAGGTATAATCCACATAAGTGCAGTATACCAGCTATCCCAATTCCCTTCAGTCATTGCTTCATAATCCGGTTCCCAGTCTCCCATAGTAAATGTATTTGACACTATTCTTGTACCGGGTTTGAGATCAAGAAAACGAATTCGTAATTTCAGATTGATATCCGGAAGAAGAAACATGGTAATTACTGTGGCTTCCGAGAGGTCATATTCAAAAAGATCCGTCTGGATGAACTTTGTTCTCGTGCTGACACCTGCCTCCTCTGCCTTTTTTTTCGAAATCTCAACCATATCAGGGTTGTATTCGATTCCAAGTGCCCGTGCACCCAGTTTTGCGGCAGCAATGACAGTCCGTCCGTCTCCGGAACCAAGATCAATTACATAATCTTTTTCTGTAACACCGGCAATTTCAAGCATCTTATCTACCAGTTCATTTGGAGTTGGTACCCAGATAACATCCTTTCCTGCCTGACCAACATGTGGTACAAAACCGGTGCTCTTGGTCTGATCCTGAGAATACAGACTTATGAGAATGAAACTCAGAAGAAGCAATAAAAGAGACCTAGTAGCCCACCCTGACAGTTTCAATTTATGCCTCCTTTCCCGGATAATTCAGAACTGAATTGTAAGGAATAAATTTACACAAATTATATTGTATTATTAATTAAGCCATTCACATATTTTGCTATTGCAATTGAAGAAGTCAATCCCGGTGATTCCATTCCGATCAGATTTATAAATCCCGGATACCCTCTGTTTGTCTCTTCCATAATATAAAAATCTCTGAGTGGTTCTCCGGGCTTTTGGATCTTCGGACGTATTCCTGCCATTTCAGGGACAAGATCATCAAACTCAAGAAAAGGCAGGAATTTTTTGGCTGATTTATAGAATGCTTCTTGTTTTGATGCTGTTAATTTATAATCATAGATATTTGATTCAAGATATTTTACATCAGGGCCGAGTTTTACTCCACCGCCCATATCTATTGTAACATGAATGCCGATACCTTCCATATTTTGATGAGGGACGGGAAAGACAAGCCGCTTTATCAACCGGTTTTTTGGCGGATTGATTCTGAAATACTCGCCTTTACAAAAAAGTATCTTCAGACTTTCATCTGTAATACCAACCATTTCAGAAATTTTATCTGAGGTAAGCCCTGCAGAATTAATTACAATCCTTGTTGTGAAACTGTAATACTTTTTATCTGCATCAAGAAGGTCAATTTTGTATCCGTTTTCGATCTGACGTAATCCTGTAACTTCACTTCCATAAACAATCTGGCAACCATTATTGTATGAATTGGTCTCATACTGTTTCATAAGGGAATGAGAATCAATAATTCCAGTAGATGGCGAAAAGAGAGCTTTCAGAGCAAAAATGTTCGGTTCCAGCTCGGCAATCTGTTCTCTTCCAAAAACCAGCAGGTCATCTACACCGTTTTTGATCGCAGTCTGTCTTATGCCTTCAATTATAGCAATCTCCTCTTCAGAAGTCGCGACAATCAGCTTTCCACAATTATTATAAGGAACATCATATTTTTTGCAGTAATCATAAAGAAGCCATTTCCCTTCTACACAGAGTCTGGCTTTCAGGCTGTCCTTAACATAATAAATACCTGCATGTATAACTTCGCTGTTACGGCTGCTTGTTTCCTGTCCGAATGACAGGTGTTTTTCGATCAGGAATACATTATTATGTTCCACTGATATCTTCTCAGCAATAGCCAGACCAACTACCCCGGCACCAATAATAGTTATATCTGCATCCATAATTTCACTTATATGATACCCTCGACTCTATATACAATTACAGGGTTGTCAAAAATAAGCGAAAATGGCTGTTCTGCAATATCCGTGTAAATTATTGCTTCTTTTTACTTTTTACACTCACACCTGTACACAACAATAAAAGCAGCAATTGCCATCAGGAAGAAACTGTTAGCTGCATGGAAATAATTTACTGCATGGCCATAACCAAAAATATTTTTCCCGGACACTATTGAAATTACTGCAACCAGTACAATAACTGCCCCGATTCCGCCGGAGATCCATCCGATCCAGTTTAGTGTTTTCATGATTAAAGTTTTAGTTTCATAATCTGAACTATTCTATCTCCAAAGTTATTAATTAACAATATACAAGTCAATAGATTAAATTATTGCAATAATGATGGACACGAATGATGTCGATTGATAACTTAACTGTAACTTTACTAAAATGATAAAAAATATGAATATAATAATCTTCTTACTCTGCCTTATGGCTTGTTCTGCCCAACAAAATGAGCCAGCCTGGAAGCTGGTGTGGTCAGATGAATTTAATTATAACGGTTTACCTGATACCTCCAAATGGGGTAATGAAGTAGGTTTTGTCAGAAACAATGAGCTTCAGTATTATACGAAGCAACGTATTGAAAACGCGAGGGTTGTGAATGGTAACCTGTTAATCATAGGAAAAAAGGAATCTTATAATAATGCAAATTATACCTCTGCCAGTCTGGTTACTGATGGTAAGAAAAGCTGGACCTATGGGAAAGTTGATGCCCGTATCAAACTCCCAAAAGGACAGGGTATGTGGCCGGCATTCTGGATGCTTGGGCAGAATATTCACACAGTTGGATGGCCTGAATGCGGAGAGATTGATATTATGGAACATATTAATAACGAAGATCTTCTGCATGGCACTCTTCATTGGTTTAATGAGAAGCATGTCTCCTCGGAAAGGACTACTCCATGTGATGTCACAAAATATCATGATTATTCAATTGAGTGGGACAATGAGTCTGTCAGTTTGTTCCTTGATGGTAATAAGTATTGGGAAGTAAATATTAAGGATGGTATTAACAGTACTGAAGAATTCCATAAGCCATATTATATCATTCTAAATCTTGCTATTGGTGGAGATTGGCCAAAAAATCCTGATGTAACAACAGCATTTCCTGATACAATGTATGTTGATTATGTAAGAGTTTATCAGAAAGTGGCGGAATAAAATAAAAAACGCAACTATCTATAGAAATGATAATTGCGTTTAGATATTGTCGGGGTGATCTGACTCGAACAGACGACCCCTTGCACCCCATGCAAGTGCGCTAGCCAACTGCGCCACACCCCGTTTCATACGCCGAAGCTTTAGCAAAGGCGGTAAAAAACTTCTGCAAAAATAATCAACTATTCGGATTATGCAAGAAGACAAAAAGATCAAAGTTGATTATATTTGCAATCTAAAAATAAGATTAACTGATATGGATATTTTTAAACCGCTTAATCTTCAGAAAGATTCTCCGGATATATCAAAAACAGAAAAAAGTGAAAAGGTCAGATGTCTTATAATCGGCTCTGGGCCTGCGGGATACACAGCGGCGATTTATGCCTCAAGGGCCAATCTTCATCCAGTCCTTTACACAGGTCTGGAGATGGGAGGCCAGTTGACAACCACTACTGAAGTTGATAATTATCCTGGTTATCCCGATGGTATCACAGGGCCGCAAATGATGGAGAATTTTAAGAAACAGTCAGAACGCTTTGGCGCAGATATAAGACTTGGAATTGCAACTGCTGTAGATTTTTCAGGCAAGAAACATAAAGTTACTTTTGACGATAATAAAATAATTGAAGCAGATGCTGTAATAATTGCCACAGGCGCCACTGCAAAATATCTGGGGTTGGAGTCGGAGACTAAATATGCCGGAATGGGAGTTTCTGCTTGTGCTACCTGCGATGGATTCTTTTACAGGGGAAAAGATGTCGCAGTTGTAGGAGGAGGAGATACAGCGGCCGAAGAGGCTACATATCTGGCGGGTTTATGCCGCAAGGTCTACCTCATTGTACGAAGGGATGTCCTCAGAGCATCCAAAGCAATGCAGAATAAGGTTTTTAAAACAGGGAATATTGAAATATTGTGGGAACACCAGGTTGTTGATCTCTTTGGTGAAAATGGTGTGGAAGGAGCAACCCTGATAAAGAAAAAAGGTACTTCTGAAGAAGAAACTGTTAAAATAAAAATCGATGGCTTTTTCCTTGCTATCGGTCATACTCCTAATTCAGTTGTGTTCAAGCAATATATTGAAACAGATCAGGTCGGATATATAAAAACTGTTCCCGGCACATCAAAAACCAACATTGAAGGAGTGTTCGCGGCAGGTGATGTTCAGGATCCTCATTACCGGCAGGCTGTAACTGCTGCAGGTTCAGGTTGTATGGCTGCTATAGATGCAGAGCGTTATTTGTCAGAGTTAAAATAGTTCAATCATGAAAAATTTTAAAAAATCATTCAAAATAAATGCTGAGCCTTCAGATATTTATTCTGCCCTGACTAATCCATATACTATAGAATTATGGTCAGGTTATCCTGCACAGATGAGTACAGAGCCTGGTAGTGAGTTTTCTCTGTGGGATGGAGATATTACAGGAAAGAATCTGGAATTTGTTCAGGATAAAAAAGTGGTACAGGAGTGGTATTTTGGAGATCGACCTGAAAAGTCTATTGTTACAATTAAAATTTCACCTGACAGGGAAAACTCGCTTGTAACAGTGGAACATTCGAATATTCCCGATGAGGAATTTAAAAGTATAGCGGAAGGGTGGAGGGAGTATTATTTTGATGCAATTTCAAANNAAAAATATCTTCTGAACAGGCAAGAATAAGATTGCCTATTCCTTTGAAAGACAATGTATTTGCATGAATCTGGACTTTATTATTCCATTCCGGAACCCAAGACAAAATATGATGATTAATAAACCGCCGGATTTCTTTTCTCATTTCACCCTTGCATGCTTCATCATCGAGAATAAGGTATTTATCGATAAGTAAAGTAAGGAAAAGCAGCTCAATGCCAAGATGATCATCATCTATTTTCCCTTTGAATTTCGATTGCCAGCCATAGGAATTATAAAATTCGGTGACACTGGAGGAATGGTAACCTGACCTGTCAGTTATCTCCTTATTGTATTGGGATTCATAAGCAGGGGCCAGTGCCGGTAGCTGGCTGGTAAAGAGTCTTAAGTAGTCTTCGTGTAACAATTTCCCAAACTTGGTCTTGTCAATGAATGAATCTCTGAGCTGGGAAGCTGCCTTGACAAAATTAGGATTTGAGCTTGAAACCGGAAGATTTTTCAAAATACCTCTCTCCCAGAAATCTACAATGCATTCTTCTGAAGGCTCATGCATAATCATGCTTCCCGCAAAATAGAAAAGCATGTTGTAACCTTTTAAAATATTATTATTATGGCTCTTATTGTCCATTACCTTTAAAATGACTTTTATAATAAATACATTTATCCAGGAAATCTCAGAAACGACTGGTGATTTGAATGATATAACCTTATTTGGGATGGTTTTGTTCGATTTGGAACAAAAAAAAGCTGTATCCATAAGAAACAGCTTTCCATGATTATCAGTTATTTCTCTTTAAAAGTTGAAATCAGCAAGTTTATCGGGGTATTCATTGTTATCGACTTTTGCTTTAATTTCCTTGAAAGCCTTCACTGTAAATTCAACATCTTCAAGTGTGTGAGCGGCAGTAGGTATGAGACGCAACATTACCACATCCCGGGGGACCACCGGATAAATAACCACTGAACAGAATATCCCGTAGTTTTCCCGAAGATCGTAAATTATCTGTGTTGCCTGTGAAACACCACTTTTCATATACACCGGTGTTACAGGTGATTCTGTCTTTCCAAGATTCAGTCCGGCATCTCTTAACCCTTTCTGCAGAGCACGGACAATAGTCCAGAGTTTCTCTTTCTGTTCAGGATGAGTCTGGATAAATTCAAGCCTTTTAATTGCTCCCAGTGTCATAGCCATCGGAAGTGATTTGGCATATATCTGTGAGCGAAGATTGTAACGCAGATAGTCAATCACATCTTTTGTACTCGCAACGAATCCTCCGATTCCGGCCATGGATTTTGCGAATGTTGCAAAGTAGACATCAATATGATCCTGTACACCAAGATGTTCCCCTGTTCCACTGCCCTTGGCACCCATGGTTCCAAACCCATGAGCATCATCAACGAGAAAACGAAACTGATATTTCTTTTTCAAGGCGGTTATTTTATCGAGTTTCCCCAGGTCACCAGCCATACCAAAAACTCCTTCAGTAATAACGAGAATGCCTCCACCTGATTCTTCAGTAAGCTTCTGAGCTCTCTTTAACTGCTTTTCACAACTCTCGATATCGTTATGAGGGAAGACAAATCTCTTTCCTATGTGAAGTCGCAAACCATCCATAATGCAGGCATGAGATTCGGAATCATAAACAATTACATCATGTCTGTCAACAAGCGCATCAATAATTGAGACCATTCCCTGATAACCGAAGTTGAGGAGATAAGCATCTTCCTTATGTGTAAAACGGGCGGCCATTTCCTCAAATATTTCATGATTTGTACTATGACCCGACATCATTCTGGCGCCCATAGGATATGCCAAACCGTATTTCGCTGTCGCTTCCGCATCAATCTTCCGAATTTCAGGATGATTTGCGAGTCCCAGGTAATTATTCAGGCTCCAGTTCAGAACTTCTTTACCTCTGAATTTCATATGCGGAGCTATTTCACCTTCCAGTTTAGGAAAGGCAAAATACCCATGTCCCATATATTGATATTGACCTATTTCACCTCTGTTTTTCTTTATCTTTTCAAATATATCCATGATTATTACTCTTTCTAAAAATTTTTCTCAAAATTACAAATTATCAGGTTTATTATAGTACCTATTTATACCTAATTTCCATTTGGTGCATCTTAAAGTATAATAAATGCATAATAATTACGTTTTTATGCCTGAAATGAATTTTTTTCCCTAATTTTGCGCAACAATTTTTTTATGAGATTCAGATTACATATTATCCTGATTATTCTGGTTTTGTTAAGCTCCTGCGGTGAGTATCAGAAACTCCTGAAGAGCACAGATTTTGACCTCAAAAAATCAAAAGCAAAAGAGTTCTATGATAAAGGTGAGTATGTTAAAACTACTGAACTTCTAACTCAGATACTACCACGATTCAGGGCCACTGACGAGGCAGAAGAGCTGAACTGGATGAACGCTCAGGCCTATTTTGGCATGAAGGATTACATTATGGCAGGAAGTTACTTTAAAACATTTTTTGATCAATTCCCTTTTGGCAAACATGCAGAGGAGGCTAATTATATGGCGGCATTATGCGACTATAATATCTCTGCCCGTCCGGAACTTGATCAGGAGAACACCAAGAATGCGATTGAAGGGTTTAATATTTTCTTAAACAAATTTCCCAACAGTTCAAAAGCGGCAGATTGTAAAAAACGGATAAGTGACCTTGAAGACAAACTGGTAGAAAAATCATATCTTAATGCAAAACTTTATTACGATATGAAACAATATAAGGCAGCAGTCGTGGCTCTTACCAATAGTCTTAAAGAATACGCAAATTCTAAATACAGGGAAAAGATGATGTATCTTAAATTGAACTCCCTTTCCCTTTATGCAGAAAATAGTATGCCTGATAAACAAAAAGAAAGATATCAGGCAACGCTTGACGACTACTTTTCATTTATGGAAGAATTTCCAAAGAGCACATATGCAAAAGATGTAAACGGTATCTTCCAGGTAACGAATAAATTTCTAAAAACAGGAATTCCTGACAGCGGAGTAAAATAATCAATATATTTATGGATTACAGAAAATCAGTAGCACCAGTAACAACTGTTACACGCAATCTGGACCTGATGACTCAGGGTACCGGAAATATTTATGAAACAGTAATTGTTGTTTCCAGAAGATCAAACCAGATTTCGGTTGAGATGAAACAGGAGCTGAACAAGAAACTTGAAGAGTTTGCATCTTATAGCGATAACCTGGAGGAAGTATTTGAAAACCGTGAACAGATTGAGATTTCGAAATTCTACGAGCGGCTTCCAAAACCAACACTCATAGCATTACAGGAACTTGAGGAAGGTAAAATTTTCTACAGAAACCCTGAAAATCCTGCTAAACAGAAGTAACATTTAGCATAAACATGCTGAAAGGCAAAAACATACTTATCGGTGTAACCGGAGGTATTGCAGCTTATAAAACTGCAACTATCATCCGGTTGCTTGTTAAGGACGGTGCCAATGTAAAGGTCATTATGACCGATCATGCGAAGGAATTTATTACACCTCTTACTCTGTCCACTTTATCAAAAAACCCGGTATTCACAGAGTTTTTCAACCCGGAAAACGGTGACTGGAACAGTCATGTGGATCTTGGTTTATGGGCCCACCTTTTTCTTATTGCACCTGCTACTGCAAATACTTTATCTAAAATGGCTAACGGGATAGCAGATAACTTACTGCTTACGACTTATTTATCAGCACGTTGCCCGGTATTCGTTGCCCCATCCATGGATATGGATATGTTGAACCACCCAGCCACAATCATTAATATTGAGACGCTCAAGGCTTTTGGAAATTCTATTCTCGAACCTGCGATCGGGGAACTTGCAAGTGGTCTTTCAGGTAAAGGAAGGATGGCTGAACCTGAAGAAATAGTAAAAGAAATTGGGAACTTCTTTACAAAAAAAAAAATATAGGCCTCTGAAAGGCAAGCATCTTCTCATCAATGCCGGACCTACCCGCGAACCAATTGATCCAGTTCGTTTTCTAAGCAATTACTCTTCAGGCAAAATGGGGATTGCACTGGCAGATGCCGCTGCAGAGTACGGAGCCGATGTGGATCTTGTACTTGGCCCTGTAAATGTCAGGCCACAGAATAATTCCGTAAAAATTATTAATGTTACAACAGCAGAATCAATGGCAGCGGAATGCATATCGAGATTCCAGGACTGCGATATAGCAATCCTGGCTGCTGCAGTTGCAGATTTCACTCCGATAGAGGTTCATGGGAAAAAGATAAAAAAAGAGGAGACGGAATTACTCCTGAGACTTAAACCCACAACGGATATTGCAGAAACTCTGGGAATCACTAAATCGTCATCCCAGATACTTGCCGGGTTTGCACTCGAAACTGATAATGAATTGGATAATGCAAAAGCGAAACTGTATCGGAAAAATTTGGACATAATTGTTTTAAATTCACTAAAAGAAGACGGAGCCGGTTTTGGATATGATACAAACAAGATCACAATTATTGACCGAAACAATAATATTGATAAATTTGAGTTGAAATCTAAAGAGGAAGCTGCAAAAGACATTCTTAATAAAATTGTTTCAATGATTAGGCAGATGACGATTTGATAATGGTGTGCCGCATAAAATATTATCTCATTCTTTTTCTGGTACTGTTGCCGGGTATCATTAATGCACAGGAACTGAACTGCAATATACAGATATCTGCTCAGAGAATTCAGGGATCCAATCGCCAGGTATTTGAGAGTATGCAGAAGGACCTTTTTGAGTTTATGAATAACACAGTTTGGACGAACCATGTCTTTAACTACGCTGAACGGATCGATTGTAATATGTTAATTAACCTCACTGATCAGTTGTCGGCGGATGAATTCAAAGGAACGATCCAGATTCAACTTAGCAGGCCGGTTTTCAATTCAACCTATAACTCCACTATGCTGAATTTTATCGACAACAGCTTTCAGTTCAAGTACGTGGAATTTCAACCGCTGGAGTTTGATCCAAGCACCTATAAGTCAAGCCTGGTTTCAGTTTTGGCCTACTATACTTATATGATTCTCGGATTTGATTACGATTCCTTTGCCCCAATGGGAGGTACTGAATTTTTTCAGATGGCTGAGAAAATTGTTACAAATGCCCAGAATGCTCCTGAACCCGGATGGAAACCTTATGATGGCTCCCGGAACCGGAACAGGTACTGGCTTGTAAAAAATGTTCTGGATAAGGAGTTTGAAGGAGTGAGACAGTTTCTATATGACTATAATATTAATGGTCTCGATAAAATGGAATCGAAAACCCCTGAGGCGAGGATCAGTATGGTGGAGAGCCTCAAACTTATTCAGGAT
This sequence comes from Bacteroidales bacterium, assembly GCA_003141715.1. GTDB lineage: Bacteria > Bacteroidota > Bacteroidia > Bacteroidales > VadinHA17 > LD21. The sequence goes on from PLNF01000032.1 coordinate 30,039, forward strand.
GTTTACAGGAAAAAACCTGATCCATTTATGTACCTTGTGCAGGTAGTAATGGATGCAAAGTCAGACGAACTCATTAATATTTTTTCAGCGGCATTTCCTGAAGAGAAAAGCCGTGTTGTAGAGATACTTACAGAAATTGACCCTGCAAACAAGGCTAAATATGAAAAGATCAATTCAGCCAATCCATAATAACCTGTTATGCTCATAAAACTGTTCGTTCAGAATTATGCACTTATAAAAGAACTGGACGTTGAACTTGAAAACGGACTGACAATTATCACCGGCGAAACAGGTGCCGGTAAATCAATTCTTTTAGGTGCTCTTTCCCTTATATTGGGCACAAGAGCAGATTCCTCAGTCCTTCTTGATAAAAATGAGAAATGTATTGTAGAAGGCACATTCCGGATTGAAGAATATGAACTTAATGAGTTCTTTATTTCAAATAATCTTGATTATGAGGCTGTTACTACTCTGAGAAGAGAGATTAATCCTGCCGGGAAATCCCGTGCTTTTATCAACGATACTCCTGTTACAGTCAATATGCTTAAAGAGCTGGGCGACAGACTTATAGATATTCATTCTCAGCATCAGACACTAATGCTGAATGATAATTCATTCCAGCTAAATTTAATTGATTCATTTTCAGGTACTGTCAGGCTAAAGAATGAGTACAGGGAAACTTACACAAATTATCGTAAACTAAAAAAAGAGTACTCTTTAATAAAAGAAAAAGCCGATAAAAACAGGGCAGATCTGGAATATTACCAGTTTCAGTATAACCAGCTCGATGAAGCCAGACTGAATGAGGGAGAACAGGCAGAGCTTGAAGCAGAACAGGAATTACTGGGACATACCGAGGAGATAAAACTGGCACTAAGCACATCCTCAAATCTCTTTTTTGCCGAAGGTATATCCATCCTTTCAATGCTCAGGGAGATTAAATCTAATCTGGGAAGAATCAGAACCTTCTTACCTGAAAGCGAGTTCCTTCTGTCAAGAACTGAATCAACATTGATCGAACTTGATGATCTTGCAGCTGAGATAGAAAAACTGGCAATCTCCATTGAGGCTGATCCCCAGCGACTTGCTCAGGTTAACAACCGTCTTGATGGTCTTTACTCGTTGATTCAGAAGCACAGGGTAAAAGACCTCAATGAGCTCATCAGAAAAAAAGATGAGATAAAAGATCTTATAAATTCTATTGTTACCAGTGATGAACGACTTATTCAACTGGAAGCACTCCTTGAAAAAGAGGTCAACTCATTGAAGACCATTTCTGAAGAGATATCCAACATGAGAAAAAGCGTATTGCCCGATATTGAATCACGAATTACAGAATTGCTCAAACAACTTGGAATTCCAAATGCAAAATTCAGAATATTACTCACACAATTACATGAATTCACTTCAACAGGAATTGATCAGGCCGACTTTCTTTTCTCGGCGAACAAACAGATAGCACCCGAGAACCTTGCTAAAATCGCTTCGGGTGGCGAATTATCCAGAGTTATGCTTAGTCTTAAATCTTTACTGACAAAGAATAATAATCTGCCCACCATTATTTTTGACGAAATCGACGCCGGAGTTTCAGGTGAAGTAGCTGACAAAGTGGGACAGATATTATCAGGGATGGGGAAATATATGCAGGTTATTAATATTACTCATCTCCCACAGGTTGCTTCACGCGGAACCCGGCACTATCATGTTTATAAAGATGATACAGATAACTCAACATTTACCCGTGTTAAATTGTTATCACCTGAAGAACGGATACTTGAGGTCGCCAGATTGTTAAGCGGCAGTGAAGTTACTGAGACGGCTATGAAAAATGCACGGGAGCTTCTTAAAGCCGGAATTAATTAAACAATTATACATTACAATGAGAGAAGGACTTTTAAAAGGAAAAAAGGGAATCATTTTTGGTGCTCTTAATGAAAAATCCATAGCATGGCAGATCGCTTTGAAAGCCTGGAAGGAAGGGGCCGAACTGGTTCTTACCAATTCCCCTGTCGCAATCAGAATGGGAACGATTAATGAACTTGCAAAAATGACCGGAAGTAAAGTCATTGCAGCTGATGCAACAAAAATGGATGAAATCGAGAACCTGTTTTCTGAAAGCATGAAAATCTTTGGGGGTAAGTTCGATTTTATTCTTCATTCTATCGGAATGTCCCCCAATGTGAGGAAAGATATACCTTATGAACAGACCAGTTATGAAAACATGCTGAAGACATTCGATATATCAGCCCTGAGTTTTCATCGGGTTCTGCAAACATCCTATAAGCTTGACGCATTAAAGGAGTGGGGATCAGTTGTTGCATTATCGTATGTAGCAGCTCAACGGACCCTTTCGGGATATAATGATATGGGTGATGCAAAGGCACTTCTTGAATCGATAGCACGTAGTTTCGGCTATATTTATGGGCGCGATCGAAAAGTAAGGGTAAACACTGTTTCACAATCACCCACAGCTACCACTGCAGGAAGTGGTATACATGGTTTTGATTCTCTGATCGATTTTTCTGAAAGGATGTCCCCGCTTGGTAACGCATCAGCTGAAGAATGTGCCGAATATTGTGTTGCGCTATTCTCCGACCTTACACGTAAAGTAACAATGCAAAACCTTTTCCACGATGGCGGGTTCTCAAGTATGGGTATGAGCCTGAAAGCTATCGAACAGTATCAGAAAAGTTTTGTTGAGTGCGATTGTGACGACAAGTAAATAAGTATAAACACCTATTTTTCAAGCGACTTGCTATACAGTGAGTCGCTTTTTTTATATTTGGGAATGCCTAAAACCAAATCCTATGATAAAGATTGTATTATTGGTTATCTTCTATTTTGCTTTCCCGTTAATTATTATTTATTTATGTAAGAAATGGTCTTTCCTTCAAAAGATGGGTGCAATTGTTCTAGCTTACGGATTTGGTCTTTTGATAGGCAGTACCGGAATTTTGCCACAAGGAAGTGATGGTTACAAATTGGCCCTTCAGGGAAAGGGATCTCTCCCAAGAGCCGAAGTTGAATCGCTGATAACCCAGGGCAAGGCAACTAACGATGATTTATTTGTAAATCAGATAGCTCAGGTACAGGATATCATTCCCTCAGTTGTCGTTCCTCTTGCTTTCCCGCTGTTGCTTTTTTCCCTGAATCTCAAAAGATGGCTGCGTTATGCAAAGAAAGGTTTTATCTCGGTGGTTCTTGCTCTTGTTGCCGGACTTGTGATGGTCACGGTTGGTTTTTTTATCTGGAAAAACTCAATTCCCGAAAGCTGGAAACTTGCAGGGATGTTTGAGGGTATATATGCCGGAGGCACTCCTAATTTTGTCGCAATAAAAATGGCGTTGAACGTGAATGCAAACTTATTTGTAATAGTGAGCACTTATGATATGATCGTGGGCGCTTTTCTTGTCCTCTTTTTCATTACAGTTGCTCCAAGGATCTTCAGGTTCATTTTACCTCCATTCGAAGAATCAAAGGGAATTAGTGGAGATGAGGCAGAAATTGCCAGTCAGACCGAAGACCTGGAGGATTATAGTGGCATGTTTAAAAAAGGAGTTTTCCTGCCTTTACTTGGAGCCCTTGGTATTTCTATTTTGATTTTTGCATTCTCCGGTGGTCTTGCATTGCTTCTGCATAAACTCCCTATGATGGTTGTGGTAATCCTGTCAATAACCACAATTGGTTTGCTGTTATCACTTTCAAAATATATAAACCGGATTCAAAAGACATTCCAGCTTGGAATGTATCTTATCCTTGTATTTTCTCTCACTGTGGCTTCAATGGCAAACATAAGGACTATGTTCGGAATTGGCATGCTTAATCTCGTTCTATTTATAACCTGGTGCTATTTCGGATCTCTTGTTCTTCATATAATACTTGCAAAGATTTTCAAAATTGACGCTGATAACTTTCTTATTACTTCAGCGGCTTTTATTTTTTCTCCGCCGTTTGTGCCTCTTGTTGCTAATGCCCTCAAAAATAAAGATGTTATTGTAACCGGGATAACCGGCGGAATAATAGGTTATATCGTTGGTAATTATCTTGGAGTTGCTCTGGCATATTTTCTGAAGGGATTCTAAAACAGGTAATTCAACCCGATTGAGAATCCGATATTGCCATCCTGTACATTGAGGGCTTTGCCACAATCGATAGCAACTACAAAGTTCTGATTCATGACAAGCATCACACTGACACCTGTACTCATATGGAGTTTATCAGGTCCGGATTTAAAGTAATCGGAATAATTCTCAGTNNCTTTGTTACCATTCCAAAATCATAAAATCCGTTAAGTCCCATGTAACAATCCTGTTTGAAGAATTTAAAATATAACGGTTTCCATCTAAGCTCTATATTTCCCATGAAAAAGTCATCACCGACTACCCTGTCTAAAAGAATTCCTCTTAATGTTTTTGAGCCGCCAAGGCCTTCAGATGTAGCGCCTGTAAGTCTCGACGTTATTACCTCGCTTTGATAAAAGAAAGGAGAATGTCCTGAAAGAGTAGCCTGAAATCCCAATCGGTAAACAAATGAAAGGTCATTCTCTATTATTGTAAAGTATTGACGATGAATAATGTAGAGTTTTGAAAATCCCCAGTTGTTCCCCATAAATTTTGGGGCAGCTTCCAGACCGATCTCAGTCCAGAGACCTTTCATCGGGTTAGGTTTGTTATCGCGGCTGTCCCAGGTAACACCAACTTTGAGGGTATTTATCCATCCACCTTTGGCTTCATCAGCCGGGATTATACCGAGCGCCTGATATCGTTCAAAAAGACCCGGCTGGTTAATTACAGAAGGTAATGTATCCTTTTTTCCTTTGTTAAGTTTAGCGATATTAACAGAGCTTGTTGTAAAATCCTGAAAAGATAAACCTGCACTCCATTTTAAATGGTCCCCTGATAGTTTTCCCTGGGAATCATTTTTAAATCTGAACTGGTTCTTCTGATAACGATAAAACATTCTTGTCCTGTAAGGCGGAGAAGCCAATTTATCATCCATCCAGTCTTTATTATAAACTGATTCATATCCATTGTATCCGTAAAAAGTAGCTGCCTGGCCAGGAAGATAACTAAGGTCGCTTATCCATTGGACTCCCGGGATGAGGTGACGTGATTCGAACATAAACCTGTAAATTCCACTTCCTTTGGTATATCGTGATATTTCAGTATAGGTGTGATCAATAAAATCAGGATATTTGCTGCCATCACCATAGTTAAAAAACTCTGCAAGAGCTCCGTACTCAAACCCTAGATCAGAGTCGTATGTAATAGCCGGCAACGCACCACCGAATTTCCATCCGGTCTTTACCTTTTTCTCCTGCGCTGATAACGACAATACCAGAAATGACAGAAGAAAAACTAAAAAGGTCTTTTTCATAGGTTATAGGTTTGGTTCATAATGTTAAAGATAAAGAAAAATGGAAATAGCGGTCACTTTTTTTAATATTTGCTACCTTAGGAACTTATTTATATGACTTAATGCTTACAGGTCTGCTCATTAAAAATATAAAATGTCTTATTCAGACGGAAGATTTGCCAAAATTAAAAATATGTGGTTCTGAAATGGCTGAGCTTTCCTCAATAGATAATGCTTATCTCTTTATCAGCGATGGTATTATCGCTGAATTTGGAAGAATGGAGGAGCTTCAGGACAGTAAAATGGTGATTCAGAATCAGGAGGTTGAGATTATCGATGCAACCGGAAGATTTGTTTTTCCTTCATTCTGTGATTCTCATACTCATCTAGTTTATTCCGGTAGCCGCGAAATAGAGTACACCGACAAAATCCGCGGATTATCGTATGCAGAAATTGCAAAGCGGGGAGGCGGAATACTTAATTCAGCAAAGAAACTTCACGAAACATCAGAAGATGAGCTGTTTATTCAATCTATTACAAGGATAAATGAAATCATTTCATTAGGTACAGGAGCAGTTGAAATAAAAAGCGGTTATGGCCTGAATCTGGCTGATGAATTGAAAATGCTTAGAGTAATCAGAAGAATCAGAGAGACCAGCCCTATCGAAGTCAAGGCTACTTTTCTGGGGGCACATGCAATTCCTGAAGAGTATAAGAACAACAGGGGAAAGTATGTTGACCTTGTTATAAACGAAATGATACCCGTCGTTGCTTCAGAGGAACTCGCCGATTTTATTGATGTTTTTTGCGACCAGGGCTTTTTTACTATGGAGGATACTGAAAGGATATTAATGGCAGGAATAAAATATGGTCTCACTGCTAAACTTCATGCAAATGAGCTGGATTATTCAGGGGGGATCCAGATTGGAGTAAAATATAATGCTCTTTCTGTTGATCACCTGGAATTTACAGGTGATGAAGAGATAAATGCACTTTTGGGATCGGAAACGATGCCTACTCTACTTCCCGGGTCCGCCTTTTTTCTGGGTATGGCAGATCCTCCGGTCAGAAAAATGATCAATGCAGGTTTACCAATTGCTCTTGCATCGGACTATAACCCGGGTTCATCTCCTTCAGGTAATATGAAATTTATAATGTCCCTGGGATGTATAAAATTAAGAATGCTTCCAGAAGAGGTGATAAATGCTGTCACAATCAATTCAGCTTATGCTATGGGTATTTCCGAAACACATGGATCGATTGCAAAAGGTAAGGTGGCTAATGTATTTATTACCAAAGAAATACCATCGTACGAATTTATGCCGTATGCTTTTGGAAGTAATCTTATTGAAACAGTAATACTAAGAGGGGAAATTTGCCCCCCAACCCCCCTGAAGGGGGGCTAATTCACTCATATTAAGAAAAATTTACTTAAAAACTGAGAATTAACCACCCTTTGCGGGGGACAGAGGATCCAATAAGCAAAAGAATTATTTCATTTATTATGGAGAAGAAGATAATAGAATGTGTTCCTAATTTCAGTGAAGGGCGTGATATGGGAATAATTAAGCAGATAACTGATGTTATTGAGGCGGTTGAAGGTGTTAAATTGCTTGATGTAGATCCTGGTAAAGACACTAACAGAACGGTAGTGACTTTTGTTGGAACACCGGAAGCAGTTTCAGAAGCCGCATTTCGCTCGGTTAAAAAGGCTTCCGAGGTTATTGATATGTCAAAGCATCACGGAGCACATCCCAGAATGGGCGCCACTGACGTTTGCCCGTTTGTACCTGTTTCGGGAATCACAATGGAAGAGACTGTTACTATTGCTCATAAAGTTGCTGAAAGGATTGGAAATGAATTGGGCATACCAGTTTACTGTTACGAGAATGCTGCCAGTAAACCGGAGAGAAGAAACCTTGCAAACTGCAGATCCGGCGAATATGAAGGATTAAGAAAAAAGCTTTCTGATACTGAATGGAAGCCCGATTTTGGTCCTTCTCAATTCAATGAACGGGCAGGTGCAACTGCCGTTGGTGCAAGAGACTTTCTTGTTGCATTTAATGTGAATCTTAATACCACTTCTACAAGGCGTGCAAATGCAATTGCTTATGATATAAGAGAGAAGGGACGACCGGAAAGAGAAGGAGATGGAGTTACGGGGAAGATTGTGCGGCAAGAGAATGGTGAAAAAGTCATGATCCCGGGTTCTTTGAAATCAGTAAAAGCAATCGGCTGGTATATTGAAGAATACGGAATAGCACAGATTTCAATGAATCTTACAAATATCTCTGTGACACCTGTTCATATTGCATTCGATGAAGTATGCCGCAAAGCGGATGCCAGGGGTGTAAGAGTCACCGGATCTGAGCTGGTAGGATTGATTCCTCTCAAGTCTTTACTCGACGCGGGGCGCTATTTTCTGGCTAAGCAGCAACGTTCATCCGGGATATCTGATGATGAATTGATAAGGATAGCCATCAGATCGATGGGACTAAATGACATTCATCAATTTAAACCTGAAGAAAAAATAATTGAATTT
>PLNF01000099.1 GCA_003141715.1 Bacteroidales bacterium
AGAATGTGGCATCCCTGGCAGCTATGCAAACAGTGGTAGAGTATGAAGGGGTGGATAGCTCAGGAAAGCCCACTATAGTCTATGGATATGCCGATGGTGCAATATCAATTATCTTAAAGGATGACAAAGATATTGTCAATAACTCGGTTTTTCACTCAGTAAATGTTAAATTTTCAGGATTTGACGAACCACGTATTTTCTACTCACCCAGGCATCATACTAAATTGGAATCCGATTACAAGCCTGATCTAAGAACCACTTTGTTCTGGGAACCAAATATTAAAGTGGAAAACGACAAAAACTTTTTCCTGAATTATTATAATGCGGATAATCCCTCAAAAGTGAAAGTAATTGTAGAGGGTATTACGACAAAGGGAATTCCGGTGACAGGAAAGGCTGAATATGAGGTGAAATAAACCGGAAATGATAAGTATTTGCTTCGGATTCATTACTTTTATTGTATTCGAATTTAACAGCAGGTTCAATGATCCCAAATTCAAGATTTCTTTTAATTTCCCTATTCTTAACCTGGCAGGCAAATTCTGTGCTTCTTTTTCCGCAGTCAGCTGATTACATCGACGGGAAAGTTATCAATTCGACTACCTCTGCTCCCGTGCCATTTGCAACAATTAAACTTAAAAACAATCAGCTTGGCGTTTATGCAAATGCAGAAGGTGATTTTAAGATAGCCCGTAATGCTGAATTTCAGAATGACAGTTTAATTGTAACGTGTATCGGGTTTAAGCAAACCTCATTAGCTTTTAATGATTTAAGTGAAAAAAATGTAAATAAAGTCTTTTTGGCTCCTGTGATTTACGGACTTGGGGAGGTTAAAGTTATAGCTTCGCGCGGTAAATTAAATTCGGTTGCAATTATCAGAAGAGCAATAAGGAAAATAGTAAATAATTATCCTGTTAACCCATACAACTATATTGCATATTACAGGGATTATCAAAAAAAAGAAAATAATTATATAAATCTTAATGAAGCAATTATTCAGACACTTGACAATGGGTTCAGTTCAGAATCCATATCAAATAAATACAGGCTGCTTGATTTTAGAAAAAATACAGACTTCCCCAGAATGAATATTTCTCCTTACTATGGATTATCTGATTCCCACGATTCAAATAATTCCAATAAAACAATTCCGGATGCAATCCTTGGTGACCAGTACGGCAATGAACTATTCATTCTGATGGTTCACGATGCTATCCGGAATTTCAACATAAGATCATTCTCTTTTGTTGAAACCTTTTCGACTGATTTTATCATGAATCATAGTTTTTCAGAACCCGTAAGTGTTTTTGATAATAATTTGTTGCTCTATAAGATTGATTTCGAAGCAAAGTACAGGGTAACCGGTGACTCTTTACAGGCTTCAGGCGACATCTTTATTCAGCCGAAAGATTATTCAATACATAAACTCGAGTATTCCTGTTTTTACAAGACTAAAGGAGAGGGATTAAAGAAAATGTTCAATATAGATGTTGAATACGGCTATGAAAATTCCGTTGACTCTTTAATGTGCCTGAAATATATTTCTTTCAACAATATTTTCAATGTGATGGACTCAGATGATAATACTTACTTCAGAGTGATGGACTCATATCTGGATACTCAAACCAATTTAAAATCAACAGTGGTTCTTTATTTAAATAACATGATTGATCCGGTATCTGCATCAAGAAAAGAGCACTATGAAATAATGGTCGGCAAAAAAGCAGTAAAAATTGATCATATTCAGGTCACCGGGAAGCACTTATACATCAGATTAAAAGATGATGATCTTAAGAATGGATTGGATTCAGTCCGGGTTACTGTCCGGAATATCAAAGATGTAAATGGTAATATTCTCGATAAACGAAAATCCATAGAACTTTATCAGTACAGAGAGCTCTTTGTACAGGAGTATAATAAACCTCTGCCATTAAAAGACAGCTGCTACATGCAATATTTACCCCTGGAAAAAAATTGCTTATCAAAATATAGCGGTAACGAAAAATATTGGATGAACACTCCGGAAAATATTAAAATTAACAAGTAAATTAAATGAGTATCGGGAATTATAAATGAAAAAATCCAAATTGCTTGAAAATCAATGATAGTAATTTAACATTTTAAACAAATTAAACTAATGAAAAAAATAGCTGTATATTTCTTGTTCTTACTGCTGACATTTGGATGCAGTAGTCCTCAATCGATAAAATGGGATTTTCGATCCTTTTATAAGCCGGCTGAAAACCCCGTACTAAAAGCCGATTCAACATTCACTTTTGTTGATCCCATAAAAAATGAAATAGTCAAATGGCAGAAAGCTGACGTTTTCAACCCGGCAGCAATTATAAAAGACAATAAAGTATATTTATTATACCGGAGCGAAGATAATCCGGCAGCAATTCTTGGGGGACGTACTTCCAGAATTGGATTGGCTTACAGCGAAGATGGCATTCATTTTACCAAATATCCGACACCGGTTCTGTATCCCGACAGCAGTAAATTTATGCAGTACGACTGGCCCGGAGGCTGTGAGGATCCAAGAATTGTTCAGACGGAAGATAGTTTGTATGTACTGGCTTATACTTCCTGGAATTATAAAGTTGCAAGATTAAGTATTGCTGTTTCGAAAGATCTTATACATTGGGAAAAGAAAGGGCCGGCATTTGCAAAGGCTTATAATGGTAAGTTTCTTGACATATGGTCTAAATCCGGTTCTATCATCACAAAAAAGGTTGGAGATCGTATGGTTGCAGCAAAAATTAATGGAAGGTATGGAATGTACTGGGGAGAAAATTTTGTCAATCTTGCATGGTCCGACAATCTGGTAGACTGGTATCCGACACTGGGTGACAACGGAGAGCTTAAACCTGTGATCAGTCCGAGAAAAAGCAAATTCGACAGTAATCTTACCGAATGCGGACCACCTGCACTGATTTCCGATGAAGGAATTTTGTTATTTTATAATGGTAAAAACTCTGAAGGAGAAGATTCTGAAATAAAGGTGCCAAAAGGAACCTACTCTGTAGGCAAGGTAGTCTTTGATATAAATAATCCTGATAAAACTATTTCGCGTTCAGATACATGTTTGTTAAAACCAACATTGCCTCATGAGCTTTCAGGGCAATATAAATCAGGAACAACATTTTCAGAAGGGCTGGTTTATTTTCATGAAAAATGGTTTCTGTATTATGGAACAGCAGATTCATTTGTTGGCGTGGCAATTTCAAAATAGAAAGAACAACTGTTACAAGAGGGCGAACGAATCTGGCTGGGAAATGTACATGTAAACAAAAAAATTACTATTCAGTAAGTTAAATGTTTGTTTGTCCTGCCCTGCGAACAGTTGAAAGATACAGCGCGATGGCAAACCGGAAATGGCACTCCTGTTAATTTGTTTTGAGCAATTAGCAAAGTTCTAAATATCAACTAAAGACAAACAACTTTTAAAAGGCACAATTTAAAACCAAAGGGAAAAAATAATTCTCTCTTTTATTTACCTTTGCTGACATGACAGCTATAAAACGCCTGGCCGGTCAGACTGCCATTTATGGAATTCCCAGCGTTCTGGGCCGTATACTTGGCTATCTGCTGGTTCCACTGTACACCCGTGTATTCCTACCAGGGGAATATGGAACGGTTAACGTATTTTATTCATATGCTTCCTTCCTTATGGTAATCCTTACTTATGGAATGGAAACGGCTTTTTTCCGGTTTAATGAACATGAGAAGGATAAGCTGAAAGTTTTCAGTACAGGGATGATCTCTCTTTTAATTTCATCTGTTCTATTCCTGGTAGTAGTATTATCCTTCTCGGGAGATGTGGCCCGATGGATCGAGTATCCTGACCACGCTGAATATGTCATATGGTTTGCATGGATCCTTGCCCTTGATGCACTTTCAGCTATTCCATTTGCCCATCTCCGCGCACAAAACAGGCCGGCCCGTTTTGCCTGGATTAAAATGATCAATATCACAATCAATGTTGGTCTTAACCTTTTTTTCCTGCTGTTGTGCCCTTTCGTGATGAATCATTTTCAGGGAAGTTTCCTGGGAAGGTTCATTATGCTGATCTACCGGCCACACTGGGGGATTGAATATATTTTTGTTTCAAATCTGATTGCTAGTTGTGTAACCCTTGTCATGCTATTGCCTCAGATTTTCACGGTCCGGTGGAAGATACATCCTGATCTGTGGAAAAAAATGCTTTTATATGCTTTCCCTTTGCTTTTTGCAGGGATGGCCGGAATTGTAAATGAAACTTTTGACCGGCTTTTGCTCCGTTACCTGTTACCAAAAGATATTGCATCCTATCAGGTCGGAATATACGCGGCCTGTTACAAGATATCGATCCTGATGACTATATTCATCCAGGCTTACAAATATGCAGCCGAACCTTTCTTCTTTGCCCAGGCAAAGGAAAAAGATGCCAAAGAGGTCTATGCAAGGATCATGGACTATTTCATTATTACTGTTTCCCTGATCTTCCTGGTCACCATGCTTTATCTTGATGATTTTATCTTGCCAATTCTTGTTGGAAAAAAATACTGGGAAGGAAGAGGCGTGATCCCGGTTTTAATTATGGCAAACCTCTTTCTTGGTGTCTATTATAATCTTTCGATATGGTATAAACTTACTGCTAAAACATCGTGGGGTGCATGGCTTTCACTTATCGGTGCTATTATTACACTTGTGCTTAACTTCTGGTGGATACCACTCAGTTCTGAACATCTGATTTACGGTTATTATGGTTCAGCCTGGGCAACTTTCATTTGTTACGGATCTATGATGATTCTATCATATCTTATCGGCCAAAAATATTTCCCCGTAAAATATAACCTCGTGAAGTTTGCCGGCTACCTGGGACTTTCGGTTCTATTGTACCTGATCAGTTCTGTTATCAAACCTGATTTGTCTGTACTTCGGGTCGGTTTTCATACACTCTTGCTTCTGATATTTCTTGGTATTGTATATCTGGTTGAAAAACCCAGGCTTTCGACCGTTAGTTAAATATATTTTCATTATATAAATATAAAAAATGGCAATAACTAAAGTGATCCATACTGAAGAACATCTGCGAAGTTCAGAATTCATTACTGACATTGTCATCGGAATGTCTGATGGGTTGACTGTCCCGTTTGCGTTGGCAGCAGGGTTAAGCGGAGCTGTTCAACACAATTCAATTGTTATCACGGCAGGGATTGCAGAAATTGTTGCCGGGAGTATTGCGATGGGCTTGGGAGGTTATCTGGCAGGTAAAACCGAACAGGAACATTACCAGTCTGAGCTGAAAAGGGAATACGAAGAAGTGGAAGAGATCCCTGAAGAAGAAAAGAAGGAGGTAAAGCTTGTCTTTGCACATTATGGCCTGAATGAAAAAAACCAAAATACCATTGCCGATGAGTTGGCAAAGAATAAAGATAAATGGGTTGATTTTATGATGAAATACGAATTAGGTCTGGAAAAACCTAATGTTAACAGGGCAAGGAATAGTGCAGCTACAATAGGCATCTCCTATATAATCGGTGGTTTAATTCCTTTATCGGGATACTTTTTTACCCAAACTCCATACCAGGGATTAGTTATTTCAGCTATACTTACTGTGATATGTCTGTTCCTTTTTGGCTATTTTAAAAGCAAGGTAACAGGGCAGCCACTTTTGAAAGGGGCAATAAAAGTTACTTTGATTGGAATAACTGCTGCTGCTGCTGCATTCATGGTTGCAAAAGCATTTAATAACCTGTTTTAATTGAAATTGTGAAATTGACCAAATTTAAAAACCAACATAATGATAAGCTTCATAACAAATAAAGAAATAAAAAATGGTGAAGAGGTAAAAGCCCATTATCTGCGTGAGGGAATCTTCAATCTTATTAAATCAGAATATCCCGGTTTTAATGAAGATTGTTACATTTCATTAGACGAATTAAATGGGTACAGAAGACACTACCTTTCCTCGCTTATTACACAGGAAAGCGGGGAAATAGATGCTCTTGACAAGGATGTTATGGAGGCTATCAAAAATAACTCTGTGCTCTCCGAGAATATAGAAGAAGCAATCGGAGGTAAACTAAGCATTGGACAAAAGCTGGCGGACAAGATCGCATCGTTTGGAGGAAGCTGGATCTTTATCATAATCTTCTTTGCATTTATTCTTGCCTGGATGGGGATTAATATATGGATTTTGGCAACAAAAACCTTTGACCCGTTTCCATTTATTCTTTTAAACCTGATCCTTTCCTGTCTGGCAGCTATTCAGGCTCCGATAATCATGATGAGCCAGAACAGAAAAGAAGAAAAGGATAGATTACGGGGTGAAAATGATTATAAAATCAATCTTAAAGCTGAACTTGAAATTAAATTATTAAGTGAAAAAATTGATCACATGATTGTTCACCAGAACAAAAAACTGCTTGAAATACAGGAGATTCAAACTGATTACTTACAAGATCTGATGAATGAGATAAAAGGAAAAGAAAAATGAGAATAAGAGTATGCATTATTGTCCTGGTGACTTGCACCAGTAATTTGTTATTCGGGCAAAAAGAAATGTCAGATTCCATAAAGACAATCAGGTTGGATGAGGTTGTGGTCTCTGCGAACAGACTACCAATTTTGTTAAAAAATAACCCCGGAGCAATTTCGTTAGTTACTCCGGAAATACTATCACTTATGCCTAAATCAGCAGGAGCCGAAGAGGCTTTGCGACTGATTCCGGGAGTGCGAATAGATAACCAGCATGATGGAGAGCGCGTTCATGTCTCAATCCGCGGACAGGGTATCTTAACAGAACGAGGTTTACGTGGTATAGGAGTGCTGATCGATGGAATTCCTGTAAATGATCCTTCAGGTTTTGCTCCTGACCTGTATGATGTTGATTGGGGCACAGTAAATAAAATTGAAGTTTTACGAGGCCCTTCCGCCAGCTTATATGGAGGAGGAGGTGCCGCAGGTGTCATAAATATTTCTACAAATGACGGTGGCCCTAAATCAATCGGAGGAGAATTAAATCAGACTATAGGATCAAATGGTTTCACAAAATCATTGATACAATTAGACGGGTCACGGCAGGATGTTGATTACCGGATCAGTTATTCCCGCACCGATGGGGACGGTTATCGTGATCATCAGGCATTCTGGGGCAATAAACTCTATGAGAAAATCAATTTCAAGCCTACAAAGAAACTGTCAATAACTCAAATTATCTCGCATACAGATTATTTTCAACAAAACCCTGAAGGATTAAATATCGGACAATTTGATAATCTCCGGCAGGCAAATCCTGATGCCAATCCTTTCAATGAGTACCAGAAGACTAATCGCAACACAATTGGTTTTCACGGGAAATATCTATTCAGTGAATTGCATGATATCGAAGTCACTTCATATCTCCGCTCCTGGAATTACAAAGAAACCAGTAATAAATATGCAGAGTACAGGAATATTACAAATCCGGGAACAAGCGTTCAATATAATTTGCATTTAAACACGGGTAAGATAAAACATGACATAAGCATTGGTACTGATCTGAAATGGCAGAATATTAACCTTTACAAGTTGCAAAGTGAAAGTAATCCTCAGAGAAAAGAGAGTATTGATGAGACCAATATAGAAACTGATTCATTGCTTGCCAATCAGATAATTTCCCAGAGAAGCATTGGTGCCTTTGCTTTGTATAAGCTGGGTATCGGAAAGTTTAATCTGATTGGGAGTATCCGTTATGATGCAATGAATAATGAATTGACAAACAAAATGTTAGCATTAGATACAGCCAAAACTACCAAGAACTTTAAAAATGTTTCTGCACGCATTGGAGCAAGTTATTCGATAATTAATGCAGTTAATGTATTTATAGACTGGAGTCAGGGCTTTATGCCTCCTTCTACTGAAGAATTAGCCAGCAATCCGGTTGGTTACAGCGGTTTCAACACTCATTTGGTCCCGGCTACTTCCGACTGCAGCGAAATTGGAATCCGCGGGTTTTTGAATGAAAAGATGTCTTATGAAATCACCGGTTTTATAATGAATACTGAAAATGATTTTTTCCGTTTCAAACAGACCGGCAGGGGAAACCAGGAAGTATTCTATGGAAATGCAGGAAACAGCAAACGATATGGTATCGAGACATTTATTTCTTACCAGATACTCAAAAACCTCAGTTTGCAGGTTGCATATACATATGCAGATTATAAGTATGTTTCATCTGTGATTGATCCTGTTTATACCGATCCGGCTTATGTTCTGACCTCACCGCCGGCAGCGGGCCAATGGTTACCTAATTCCCCAAAACATCAGCTATATTCTGAAGTTGTCTACTCAATTAATAAAAGATTTAAATTAAGCTTAGCGACTGAATACCAGTCAAAATGGGCAATTTATACCGATCCGAAAGCTTATAATGGTGAAATGGACCCGGCAGTATTTCAAAACTGGCAGGATGGATTTAATTTATTCCATGCCCGGGTTTCATACAATCTGAATATCGGAAAAGTGAAAGGGGAATGCAGTCTTTTTGTCCGTAATATTACCGGGGCAAAATATATGGCATTCACAGAACCTGACCCTGATGGAAATGCTTATCATCCCGGGCCTGCAAGAGAGTTCTTCGGAAATATTAAGATAATATTCTAAATGATACCAAGAATTAAAATTTGTTGTATAAGCAGCGAAAATGAAGCAAAGACGGCCATTGAATATGGTGCTTCCGCAATTGGTCTCGTGGCAAGGATGCCCAGTGGCCCCGGAACAATCTCTGACGAATTAATAAGACAAATTGCAAAAACCGTTCCGCCGCCGATCGCGACTTTTCTGCTGACAAGTGAAACATCGGTAAAAAAGATAATTGAACATCATCACAGAACAAATACCAATACCATCCAGATCGTGGATTCGTTATCATCCGGGACTTACATTCAACTTAAAGCAGCCTTGCCCGGTGTACAAATTGTTCAGGTGATTCATGTAATTGACGAAAGCTCAGTGGATAAAGCGCTCGGAATTTCTGAAATAGTGGATGCTATACTCCTGGATAGCGGTAACCCAAAATTGAAAGTTAAAGAACTCGGAGGCACAGGCAGAGTTCACAACTGGAAATTAAGCAGACAGATCAGAGATAAATCAAAATGTCCGGTATTTCTAGCCGGAGGACTAAACCCGGAAAACGTAAGACAAGCTATTGAGGAGGTTCAGCCATTCGCTGTTGATATATGCAGCGGAGTCAGAACCGATGGGAAACTAGACAGAAACAAGCTTGAGTTGTTTATCAGAAATGCTTCCGGAATTTAAGCAATTAAATAATAAATCTTAATTTTAAGTTCAATTTCAGATTTAAAATTATATTGCCATGATTAAAAAAAACATTATTCATTCTATCGTGATACTATTGTTAGTTATCACCGGACCAGGCGTATTTGCGCAGGCTAATCAGAAATCAGCTTCGAACTCACTGAAAAGTAAACCAATTCCCCTTGCCAGCTTTAAACACAGTGATATCGGAAATCCTTCAATTAAGGGAACGGTCAAAGTTCTGAATAACGGGTTTGATATGACAGCAAGTGGAGCTGATATCTGGGGAGTTAAGGATGAGTTCAATTTTATATATGTTGACCGTACAGGGGATTTCGATATTGTTTCCCGTATTGAAAGTCTGACGGCAGCAAATATGTACACAAAAGCCGGAATTATGGCTCGTGAAAATCTCACCCCAGGTTGCAGACATATCTATTTCCAGGTGTTCTCTGATAATAACGCCAGAAATAAAAACAATGGAGGATACGAATTTCAGTATCGTCAGGTGAAAGATAGTTTAATGAAAGCTATCTATCCCAAAAGTTCCGAAGGTGCTCCTGAATTCCCTGTTGCATATCCAAATACCTGGATCAGGCTGCAACGTGTTAAGAATGAGTTCACAGGCTACTACAGCACTGATGGAAAAACATGGAAAGCATATACAACTTATACTATTGAGCTTCCATCAAAGATATATCTGGGATTAGCCCTTACTTCTCATAATCCGAGCCATATGGCATCTGCAAAATTCAGAAATATCGCTGAGTTTAAACAGAAGTAAAAACTGAATAAATCATGAATATCGATCATGTAGCTATATGGACGACACAGCTTGAAAAGCTGAAGGATTACTATATTAAGTATTTCAATGGCAAGTCAAATAGAAAGTATACGAATAATGAGAGACATTTTGAAAGCTACTTCATTTCATTCGATTCAGGTACGCGGCTTGAATTAATGAAAATGCCAGGAATTCCACAGAATCTCAACGACACTATTGAGAAGCAGTATCTTGGAATCATCCACTTATCATTCGGAATGGTAAATATGGATCTGGTTAATGATAAATTAATTGAATTAAAAAAAGACGGATACAATATATTGAGGGGGCCAAGAAAAACTGGTGACGGTTACTGGGAATTTGAAACGCTTGACCCGGACAACAACAGGATTGAAGTATCGGCCATTTTTATGGAATAGATCAGAGTTAGAGTATGGTCAGGGAAATGCAGCAGGCAGATAGTCAGAATGTTCTGGAAATCTATAGGATGGGTCTTGAAACTAGGAATGCAACATTTGAAACAACAGTTCCTTCCTGGAAAGAATGGGACTCAAAGCATCTTCCTCACTCCAGATTTGTATTCGAAGAATATGGGAAAGTTAATGGATGGGCAGCTTTAACCCCTTTTTCTGCAAGGGAAGTTTACCGGGGGGTAGCGGAAGTAAGCGTATATGTTGCAAGCGGTTTCCGTGGAAAGAAAATAGGCTCGGGTCTGATGGAACAAATAATTATTTCATCTGAACTTAATGGGATCTGGACTCTCGTTTCGAGTGTGTTTCCTGAAAATGAAGCGACATTAAAACTCCACTCTAAATTTGGATTCAGGATAATCGGAAGAAGAGAGCGAATCGCTAAACTTGAAGGTAAATGGAGAGATACTATCCTGCTGGAAAGACGTAGCGACAAAGTTTTTTGATTTTATCTCTGATGAAGAAAATAGCAGCTATCATACTCGAAAATGACAACCGGGAGATTTTACTTTATCTTCGCGATAACAAACCGGATATACCTTTCCCCAATTACTGGGATCTGATCGGTGGTCATGTTGAAGAAGGAGAAACACCTGAAGAGGCGCTGATTCGTGAGGTTAAAGAAGAACTGGACATCGATCTGAAAGAATATACTTTCTATAAAAAGTTTGAATGGCTGACCGGTGATGCTTACAATAATATTAAATATATCTATTCAGGAAGAATAAATCTGCCGATTGAAGAAATTACACTTCTGGAGGGAGTTCGTGCTCAATATTTTTCAAAAGAGGAAATTCCCAATGTTAAATTTGCCAATATTCTCAAATCAATCGTGATGGAGTATATTTCCGATCGTAAATAATAAAAAATCTGACTATCCGATATCAGGATCTCACACCAAATCAAATATAAACACCATGAAGAAATCAATAATCCTTCTCTTAATTTTTCTGTGGGCTTTGAGTCATTAGCTGAAGTTGTACTGAAACACAAGATTGTAGTTATCGATGGATATGTTGGAGTATTCTATGATCAGTTCCGTGAAAAGTTAGATGAGTTCTTGAAAAACAGAGGGATAAAATCTTCAAGGAAATGTACAAACGATTCTATTTTGTCGATTGGATTGTCCTGAATAAACACAAAAGAAGCATTTTAAGCAAGGTTGATCTTATTGTCGATGCAATGAGACCCGGATGCCCTTTATGGATGACCGGAGAGCTCCTGAGGCACTCCCTGTCGATAATGAGCAGTAATGTTTTCAGGGTAAGACCATGGTTTGAACCCGGAACATGGGGAGAAATTCACACAGGAAGAGACTTACCAGCACACCCGACTCATTTATATGATATTCATAGATACCATTTTAAAGATGTTATTGAGATTAAAACTGAAGGTAAATGTCATTTAATTATGCCCAGTCAACATTTATCTGGGTTGCAGCGTTTGGATTAAGTCCGGGCCGCGCACGTATGGATATGACCATAAACGGGATGCAAAACTTTTCATTTTATACCGATGGAGTACCAGTCTGGGAAGTGAAAAACACTGATGGTTTTTCATTAAGTTTTAATTCAATTATGGTGGATCAGCATAGTGATAATCATGGATATAACACAGTAAACCTTGGATTGCCTCCAGTCACAAAAACATCCCAGATTCAATTGAAAGTTGTAGCAGGTGATTTTTCAATGAAGAATAATGTTTCGCTGGACATGCGAAGCGGTATGGCCTACTTGTATTTCTCATCCTTAGCCTTTAATGACAAAAAACCATTTGGCATCGGCGATTCAACAGTAATCATTTTCCCGGTCACAGGATGTGGGAATGAGATAGAGCAGGCATGAAGCCTGACACGACGTATAAAATCAGTGGCCGCGCCGTATTTCCGATCACCGACAATGGGGCATCCAATATCTGAAAGATGCACTCTTATCTGGTTCTTCCGGCCGGTTTCTGTTTTCACATCGAGAAGCGTATTATTATTTACAATTCTGATGATTTTATAGTGTGTGATTGCAAGTTTGCCATTAGATGTTTCACTTACAGAATGCATTTTCATCGCATTATCTTCAATAAGCCAGCTTTTAATAGTGCCTTCCGAATCTTCAGGAATCCCTTCAACAAATGCTAAATAATGCTTTTCTGTTTCTTCCCATTTTTCTTTTATAGCATCCATTGCAATTTCGGATTTGGCCAGGATCAGCACACCCGAGACCTCTTTATCAAGTCGATGCACAACATATGTCCTGCTATTTCCTTTACTCAGGTTTTTCAAATATTCCGAAATGATCCATTGGACACTGGTACTGCCATCAATACTTGATGTTGCAATACCTGCAGGTTTATCAATCACAATTACATACTGATCTTCATATAAAACGGGAAATGGGAGATTGGCTTTTGTGGCTATTCCGGGTCGCAAGCTGAAATCAACCGCGTCGCCTGGCTTCAATGTATATGAATGAAGAGTGATTGATTTATTGTTTACCCTGACACTCCCGCTCTGCAATAATTTTTTTATTCTGGTCCTCGGAGAATCAGGATACTGTTCAATAAGAAATTCGAGCAGCGTCAGTGATTTATTTATGGTTGTTTTCAAGCAGTTGCATGTTTATTAATCAACGGTCGAATATATAAAAAATTGAGTATCGGTATTCAACTTTAGTTTAAGTTTATACTTATTTGTTATAGGACCCCCTACCCAACCTTCCTTCACCTTTGCTTCGCTGACCTTGCTCCGCCGAAGCGGCTACGCGAAGGCGCAGAGCTACGCGAAAGCGAATGGGGAAGGAGTAACAGTGATCTTGGGAATACAATCCTTTGCAGTTCCAGATATTTTCATCAATTTTAAAAAGTCAATCCAATAATCATAAAAACAGAGTTAAACAGACATAAAAGACACGAAAAATATTGTATCTTTTGATTTGAATATAGAATTATAAGTTCCAATAAATGGAGAAATGAAAATAAATGCAATTATAACAGGAGTGACCGGGATGGTTGGTGAAGGTGTTCTCATGGAGTCTCTACTTCATCCCGATGTGGAAAGGATTCTAGTTATTAACAGAAGACCATGTGGAGTTACACATCCTAAATTAACCGAAATCATCCATATTAATTTTTTTGACCTCTCTCCCATTGCTGAACAGATGAAAGGATACAATGCATGTTTCTTCTGCCTGGGGGTATCCTCTGTCGGTATGAAGGAAGACGAATATTTTTCATTGACCTATACACTTACAATGCATATGGCTGAAATCTTTTCCGGACAAAACCCGGATATGACTTTCTGCTATATATCCGGAGCAGGAACTGACAGTAGTGAAAAGGGCAGAATGAGATGGGCGCGGGTAAAAGGGAAAACGGAAAACGATCTGATGAAACTCCCATTTAAAAAGGCATATGCATTCCGTCCTGGATTCATGTTACCTGAAAAAGGAGCAAAAAACATACATGGATATTATGTTGTATTCAGAATTCTATACCCTGCTCTAAGGGCTTTATTCCCTGGATTTGTTTCAACTTTAAAAGAGGTCGGGATAGCTATGATAAACGCAGTAATTCATGGTTACGAAAAACCTGTTCTGGAAGTGAAAGACATAGTTGAACTGGCAAAAGTTAAAAATTAAAATACATTATTATGAGCCCATTATCTCCATCATCAAAACCTTCCTTTTGGTCAGGGATTATCAGGCAGACAAAAAAAGTTTTAAAATGGCTATTGTTCCTGATTGTAATTATCGGAGTCAGCTACATTTACTGGAAGTATTTTTATACCTACAGTGAAGGTTACCGTGCCGGATTATTGCAAAAATTTTCTAACAAGGGAGCTATCTTCAAGACATACGAAGGAGAAATAATATTAAGTAGCGTTTCGAGTAACAGGGATGTAGCAATTGCCTCAGAAAAATTTCTCTTTACAGTGACCAACAGGTCTCTGGTAAGGCAGTTTGACACTTTACAGGGACAGCCGGTTATAGTACATTACAGGCAGAAGAATGCACCCTTATTCTGGCGAGGGGATTCTCAATATCTTGTCGATAGTGTAAAGGTCAGAAGGTAACAATTATTTCATAACCTTTTTTAATATCCCACAGACGCCTCTTATGAACCTGGCGCCCGTCAGGACTTTGACAATTTCATCTTGTGGTGATTTGGTGCTTCTTCCATAAGATGTATGTGAAGAGGTTTGGGTTTGTCGAATCTCTCCTCCTCCAGCTGATCTCTCAGCGGTTTTTAAAAATTATTATTAAAGTTTAACTTTGGCTAAATTTAAACAAATTGATCCTAAAAATATAACTAACTAATGCCTAAATATGAAAAAATGAAAGTTAAATTAAGAATGATCGCAGCAATTATTTTATTATCTGGTTTCTATAAAATGTCGTTCTGCCAGGTAACTGATGTTGAGAAGACCTTACGAACCCAGCCGTCCGACTCTACCCAGGGATGGAAAAAAGGAGGAATATTTGCAGTTAGCCTTGCACAGACTTCACTTACCAACTGGTCGGCAGGTGGCCAGAATTCATTTGCAGTAAGCGGAATCTTTAGCGGTTTTGCCAACTATAAAAGGAATAAATCTGTCTGGGTTAATTCTCTGGATCTTGGATACGGCCTTCTTAAACAAGGTGGATCCGGTTATATGAAAACTGATGATAAATTCGATTTTTTATCAAAGTATGGATATGAAGCTTTCAAGAATTTCTATTATGCCGTTCTTCTCGATTTTAGAACACAAATGGCACCCGGGTATAAATATCCTGATGTTACTAATAAAATATCAAATCTTTTTTCTCCTGCATATCTTACACTTGCCTTTGGACTCGATTATAAACCAAATACCCATTTCAGTGCATTTATTGCCCCGATGACAGTAAAATTTACTTTTGTCACTGATCGGCAACTTTCTGATTCAGGTGCATTCGGGGTGACCCCTGGTAAAAAAACGCTGATCGAATTTGGAGGATACTTAAGAGCTATTTATACTAAGAATGACTTTAAAAATGAATTTCTTAAAAATGTCTCTTTTACATCCAAAATAGATTTGTTCTCTGACTACTTTAAAAATCCACAAAACATTGTAGTAAACTGGGAGACCTTAATAGCGCTGAAAGTGAATAAATATATTTCAGCTAATTTCAACACTCAGCTTATCTATGATGACAAGGTCCTGATACCTTCTGATAAAAACGGAAACGGGACTATCGAACCCGGGGAAGGTATAAGATCTAAGATCCAGTTCAAAGAAATACTTGGAGTAGGACTTTCTTATAATTTTTAATTACCCATAACTTAAACCTGAAATTATGAAATTAGTTGATGAATTTAAAACCTTTGCTTTGAAAGGCAATGTTGTAGATTTGGCAGTCGGTATCATTATAGGCGCTGCTTTCGGTAAAATTATTTCTTCGATAGTAAGCGACATTATCATGCCTCCGCTGGGGTTGATCATTGGTGGTGTTAATTTTACAGATCTTAAAGTTGTTATGAAAGTTGCTTCTGAAACACATCCGGCTGTTACCTGGAATTATGGCAACTTTTTGCAGGCTTGTTTTGATTTTTTGGTTATAGGTTTTTCCGTATTTCTTGTAATTAAAGCAATTGTTGTCGCCAGGAAGAAAGAAGAAGTTACACCTGCTGCTCCTCCTGTACCTACCAAAGAAGAAACGCTTCTTACAGAGATCCGCGATCTGCTGAAAAAATAATTTTTAAATTATTCATTTATAGGGAAATATCATGGCATGTCCCTGTTTTTTTCATCAAAAGGAACTCAAAGAAAAACAATAGATTATACTTAACAGATAAACTTACCGATGAACAGATTAATCGCTCTTTCTTTATTTCTGATTTGTATTTCATATCTTTCTTTTTCGCAGTATAAGCTCTATGTAGAAATTTTAGAAATCAGGAACAATAAAGGAAATATAATGTTACAGCTTTTTGATGGAAATCAAAAAGTAGTAGCACAGGAAAAAAGCCCTATAAAGGATAATAAGTGCTCATTTTCTTTTACAAACCTCAACCCTGGGAAATATGCTATCAGATACTATCATGATGCAAACCTGAATGGTAAAATGGAAACAAACCTGGTAGGAAAACCAACAGAAAATTTCGGGTTTTCAAATAATGTGATCGGGAAATTCGGTCCTCCTCCATTTGAGAAATGGCTTTTCGAAATTAATGGGGACAAGAAGATTGTGCTTAAACCAACCTATTAATTTAATTTGGACTCTAAAACTCCAATCCGGAACACAAAAAATGGCAAGGAAAATATTAATTTGCACCTCTGAAAACGGGACGAAACAAATTATTTCAAGTCTTTAGTTCAAATATAAAAATATTAACAAGAATACGAAAAGATGACCGGGGGAAAATCGGTAGCAATCATCGGAGCAGGAATCGGAGGTATAGCAACTGCAGTATACCTTGCAAAGAATGGATATAGTGTTGCTGTTTTTGAAAAGAATTCGACACCAGGGGGCAGGTGCGGTCAATTGATCCGCGATGGCCACCGTTTCGACCTTGGGGCCACTATGCTTATTATGCCGGCTATCTATCGGGAGATATTTGAATCACTTGGCATTCCCCTCTTCGAAAATAACGAAATAAAACCGCTGGAAAATCTCTACAAAATTTATTTCGACAATAATGACATTTTAACTTTTACTACCAGTAAAGAAAAAATGAAGATCCAGCATGAAAAAATCGAAACCGGAAGTTTTGCAAAATCACAAAAATATATTGCAAACGGATATGAGATTTTTCAAATCGGGATGAATAAGCTTATCGGACGTAATTTTGATAATATTTTCCAGTTTGCCAATTTCAGAAATGTCGGTATGCTGATAAAACTAAAAACGTACATTTCAAATTGGAGGTATGTCAAAAAGTTCTTTCATAATTCACATTTGAGGATGGCTTATACTTTTCAGAACATTTATGTCGGGCAGAGTCCGTTTGATTCACCGGCACTTTTCTCCATGGTTCCGGCTGTCGAGCTCACAGAAGGATCGTTCTTCCCTAAAGGCGGAATGTACACTATAGTTGAAAATTTATTGTCTGAGGCACTTTCTTCAGGTGTCCAATTCCACTACAATAAACCTGTAAAAAAAATCAGGGTGACAGGTAAAAAGGCGGGGAGTATCGTCCTCGAAGACGGATCTGAAATTAAGGCTGATATAATTGTTGCAAACGCTGATCTTCCCTATGTCTATCGCAAATTATTGGCTGACCGGGGAAAATCGAGGAGGCTTGACAGGATGAAATATTCATGTTCTGCCATCTGTTACCACTGGGGGCTCGATAAGGTTTATCCTCAGCTTGGACATCACAGTGTTTTTCTTTCAGACGAATTCCGTAAAGGACTTGACCGGATCTTCAAAGACAAATCAATAAGCGATCATCCGAGCTTTTATATCCATGCTCCTGTCAGAACCGACCCTACCGCTGCCCCGGCTGACAATGACACGCTTTCATTTATTATAGGCGCAGGGCATGTTGATAAGAAGAAAAAGCAGGACTGGGATGATCAGAAAAAGAAAACACGGATGGCTGTCATTCAAAGGCTTAAACAGCTGGGACTTGAAGATATTGAAGAGCACATTAAATTTGAAATTTGTTACACTCCTGAAAACTGGGAAAGCGCCTGCAATATTTCAAGGGGCTCTGTCTTCGGAAGTCTTGCTCATAATCTCCTGCAAATGGGATATTTCCGTCCTCATAACCAACACAGTCGTTATAAAAATCTTTTCTTTGTTGGTGGCAGTACACACCCGGGCAATGGGATACCAAATGTACTGTTGTCAGCCAAACTGACTGCAGAAAGAATCCTCAATAACTAATATCTTTGACAACAACAGAATAAAATCAATGAATTCACAAAAAAACAAGTTTTTAGAAATATCCAATTCTATTGATTTCAATCAGATCAAAGATCATCCGAATATCCTTATAGCTGCCAATTTCTGGGACGCTGACAGGTTTTGCGCTGCCAAAATCTGTTATAAATTTATGCGTGCAATCGATGATCTCGTTGATAACTATAAGTCAAAAAACAAACTGATTGAACCTGAAGAAAGGAAGAAATTTATTGCCAATGTTGAGGAGTGGCTTAAAATGATCATAATCTCAAAAGAATGCAATGCACTTCAGGGAGATCTTATTGAAACCTTTGAAAAATTCAGGATCCCTCTATGGCCAATGGAAGTTTTTGCGAAATCAATGATCTACGATATTAACAATGACGGATTTCCAACTCTGAATGCTTTTCTTGAATACTCGGGAGGGGCATCAGTTGCTCCGGCTTCAATCTTTGTTCATTTAAACGGTCTTCAAAATATAAACAGCCACTATGAGCCCCCTAAATTTGATGTAAAATGGGCTGCCACACCATGTGCCATCTTCAGTTACCTGGTTCATATTATCAGAGATTTTCAGAAAGATCAGTTAAACAACCTCAGCTATTTTGCAGATGATCTGATTATTAAAAATCACCTCAGCAGGAAGACCCTTCGCGAATTCGCAAATGGGAAACCGGTTAATAATAACTTCCGGAACCTTATAAAACAATATTATCTGCTGGCTGACGAATATCGCCGGAAGACATACGATATTATTAAAAAAATCAGACCCCTGCTGGAGCCAAGGTATCAATTAAGTCTTGAGATCGTATTTGATCTGTACCTGATGGTTTTTGAAAGGATCGACATAAAGAATGGTAAATTCACAACCGAAGAACTCAATCCAACACCTGATGAGACGCGGGAAAGGGTATATAACACAATAATGAATTTCAATAAGGGTCAATAACAAAACTTATTGATTGCAGAATATGAAAATTAATATATTCTGGTTCAGAAGAGATTCAAGATTGGATGACAACACGGCATTGAATCACGTCTTCGAACCCATCCCCCCGGGGGAATGAGTTCAGAATATAATTTAGAACAATTTTTGTTATTTACTGTTTACAACGTAAAAGGAGTTAAGGTTATGACAAACATTATAATTCTTACCTTTGCAATTCAATTGTAAACTACCAATATATGACATTTGAGACCCTGGTACCGGTGAATGAAATGGATGGCAGACGACTCTATTATACTTTTATTGCCGGCGCCAGAAAAGTTATTGAACATCAGGTTGAGCTTAACAAAATTAATGTATTTCCTGTGAACGATGGTGATACCGGAACCAATCTGGCATCTACTATCCGGGCGGTAGTTGATTCGCTTCACCCTCACCGGTCATATAAGGTTACAGCCGACAGGATTGCAGAAACCACTCTCGTTAATGCCCGTGGTAATTCCGGAATTATTTTTGCCCAATTCCTTTACGGGATGAGTACTGAAACCGGCAATTTTAAAACAATCACAATTAAACAGTTTGCCGAAAGTATCAAGAATTCTGTGCGTTATATCTATGAGGCAGTAGCTAATCCTGTTGAAGGTACGATGCTTACCGTGATCAAAGACTGGGCAAATTATATCTACGACAACAGAAACAGGATAACTGACTTTAACCAGCTTTTTATTAGTTCTGTCGACGTCCTGAATAATTCGCTGATAGCAACCAAATCAAAACTTGCTGTTCTGACAAAAGCAAATGTTGTTGATGCCGGAGCCCGGGGCTTTGTATTTTTTGTTGAAGGGATTATCGATTTTATTACAAATCGCAATCTGAAGGACCTTATCCAGGTCAAAGCTGAAACGGCACTATTTGAGAAGATAGAAGAAGCAATCCCCGAGAAAGTAGATTTCAGATACTGCACCGAAGCACTCATTAAAAACAGCTCAATCGATAACAAGTCATTGTTGCCAATCCTGGAAAAGTATGGGAACTCTATCGTCGTTGCAGGTTCTGACAAGATGAGGCGGTTGCATTTGCATACAAATAATCCGGCAGGACTCTTTAATGAACTCAGGAATACTGGTACTCTTGCTTTCCAGAAAGCTGATGATATGATCAGGCAGAGTGAGGTTGTCTATAACAGAAAATGGAAAATAGCTTTAGTTACAGACTCGACATGTGATCTTGCGCAGGATATAATCGATAACTATCAGATAAACATGTTGCCAATTAATGTTAATTTCGGCGAGAATCATTATCTCGATAAAATTACCATTCAACCTGAACAGTTTTATACCCTTTTAAAAGAGAATAAAGACTATCCCAAATCTGCGCAGGTTAATGAAAAGAGCTTTATAAACCTCTATTCTCATCTGGCTTCTCATTATGATTCAATAATTGCCATCCACTTAAGTGACAAGTTAAGCGGAACATTTAACAGCAGCCAGAAAGCTGCCCGGGCAATAAGCAAGGAATTCAATAAACCAATTTCCGTAATTAATTCTAAAAGTATCTCAGGCGCCCTGGGACTTGTTATTCTAAGAACTGCACGAGCCATTGAAGCAGGATATTCACATGACCAGATTGTTAATATGGCCTTGAAATGGAGCAATAATCTCCGGCTCTTCGTAAGCGTAAGAACTTTGAAATATCTGGTCCTGGGGGGCCGGATTTCTGCAGTACGGGGCCTAATTGCACGGATGCTAAATATTAATCCAATCGTTTCGATTGATGAATCAGGGAAAGCGATTGTTTTTGACAAGACTTTTAACCAAAAGTCGAATATGGAAAAAGTGATGGGATACATCACAAAAATTAGTCAGGAAAAGACAATATGGAACTACATTGTTCTCCATGCAAATAACACTGATGCAGCACAATGGTACTTAGAAAAAATGGAAACCCTCACTTATTTGAAACCGGCTTCCGTTGTGAATATTTCTCCGATTATCGGTGCCAATGCAGGTATCG
Source organism: Bacteroidales bacterium (assembly GCA_003141715.1). Taxonomy (GTDB): domain Bacteria; phylum Bacteroidota; class Bacteroidia; order Bacteroidales; family VadinHA17; genus LD21. Next base: position 21,355 of record PLNF01000099.1, read on the forward strand.
GAGCTGCAGCTGTGGCTCTTCTTTTTGACTAACACCCTACTGTACAGGTTTACTTCACATGGTGCTGATCCTGTGGATTCGAGTCTGATTCCACTTAATATCACAGATTTATATCCCCGCAGGGAGATGTCAGCGAGTTGACAAATTTGCAAATGAAGATAAAAAAATCAGTATTTTTTTGATGCGAAGAAGTTGCTCAGTGATATTTTTACCAGCCACTTCGCAAAAGATATTTTTAAATCCCTTTATAAATATATTGTACGAAACCTTATAATAAAAATATGCTACTCTCTGATTTTTATTATTCTTATATTTAAAAAAATATATAACCATCAAAATTTATTTTCGCAATTTTTTCTCTAACATTCTGGTGATTAATGTTAATGCCCCGAACACAATTCTTAAAGTCTGGGATTATATTTGTTTTGTAATCTTAACTTTCATATTTTTATTATTGCTTAAAACGATAAAATGAAAACATTTGGAAAATGGTTTTTAGGAATAATTTTGGCTCTGTTTTTAGTTTATTCTGCCGGACCCAAACTATCAAAACCCGATTTTACTTTACATGAGATTAATCTCCCGGTCTTGCTTACTGACATGGAAAATAATATTAATCAGAGCGAAAAAGCGGTAAAGGGGATCAAACCCGATAACCAGGCAAGAATAGTATGGGCTGATTCTTCTAAAAAAGAGAAGACAAAAATTGCCTTTCTTTACCTTCACGGCTTCTCGGCCAGCCAGGCAGAAGGCGACCCTGTGCATAAAGATCTTGCAAAAAAATATAAGGCCAATCTCTACCTTTCCAGGTTGGCTGAACATGGTATCGACAAGGGTGACAGCACCATGATCAATCTCACAGCACAAGCATACGAAGTTTCCGCTGAAAATGCTCTCGCAATCGCAAAAAAACTAGGTGCCGAAGTGGTTGTAATAGGAACTTCCACAGGAGGCGCTCTTGCGATTTACCTGGCCTCACTGCATCCAGAAATCAAAACAATTGTACTTTATTCGCCATGTGTGAAGCTTTTTGATGCAACAGCTATGATCCTGGATAAACCCTGGGGGTTGCAGATTGCAAGACTGGTTTCAGGTGGACCTACTAAAAAATCTGAATCAGAAAGCAAAGTTCATGCAAATTACTGGCAACTTAATTACCGTATTGAAGCATTGGTAGCTCTTCAGAATCTCGTTTCAAATACAATGAAACCAGAGGTTTTTTCGAAAGTCAAATGTCCCGTTTTCCTTGCTTATTACTATAAAAATGAGATCGAACAGGATAAGACTGCTTCTGTACCTGCTATGTTAAAAATGTTTGACGAACTGGGTACTCCGGCAGAATTAAAACTAAAAGAGGCCTTCCCGGAGGCAGGAGCACATGTGATTGCATCATATATCAGGTCAAAAGACTGGCAGGATGTTGAAAGAGAAACAGGTAAGTTTCTGTCGGATGTTGTGAAGTTATAGACGGTATTAAGGATAATGGCTAAAATGGGAAAAAGGATTTCAACTTATATATTATTACTGGCAGCTTTTGCATTATTTTTCAACAGTTGCAAGAAGGACGAAAAACCTCCCGAACCGTTATCTGACATAGAAGGAAATATTTATAAAACTGTAAAAATAGGAAGCCAGGTATGGATGGCAGAGAATCTGAAAACCACCAGATTTAGTGATGGAACCGATATTCCTCTTATTACTGATGCTGATGCGTGGGGCAATCTGACGACGCCTGGTTACTGCTGGTACAATAATGATGCGGCTTCATTCAAAGACACCTATGGAGCATTATACAATGGTTATACTGTAAGTACAGGAAAACTTTGTCCTGCCGGGTGGCATGTCCCTAAAAGGGAGGAATGGCAGGTATTGAGTGAGTTTCTGGGCGATTCACTTAAGGGAGGAGGCAAACTAAAAGAAGCAGGTACAGCCCATTGGCTTTCACCTAACACGGGAGCAGATAACAGCAGTGCTTTTACCGCTGTGGGAGCAGGCATAAGATATTTTGAGGGTACTTTCGCTTCCGTTTTATCTTATGCAAGCCTCTGGTCAGCCACAGGAGTTGCCAATGATGATGAATGGTATACCGGCCTCTATTTCGATGATGCTGCTTTCATTATGGACCATAGAAATAAAAAACATGGATTTAGTGTCAGGTGCCTTAAAGATTAAATAATTTTCTACCTATACCTACATGAACCCGAATAAATTTTCACTGAAATCCAGGTTTGGAAGTTTCAGATTTGCCATGAGGGGGTTGTTATCACTTTTGGAAAATGAACATAATTCCAGAATTCATCTTGTCGCTGCAATTGTCGCAATCGGGCTGGGAATTATCTTTAAGCTTAATCATTACGAATGGTCCCTTCTGATAATTGTGACAGGGATAGTATTTCTTACGGAATTGCTGAACTCTTCGATTGAATCATTAGCTGATCTTATTGATCCCGAATGGAATGAACTGATCATGAAAGCAAAAGATTATGGTGCAGCTGCGGTGTTGATTTCAGCAATTGTTGCCATAGTTGTCGGCGGCCTGATATTTATTCCAAAATTATCAGACTTAGTATAAGCCTCATCCATGAGAAACTGATATGAAAAGAAGAGATTGGGTAAGAAATACAACTATTGCCAGCACGGGTTTATTGATCAGCAGATATATGAGCGCATCTGATCTTTTCGGGTATATGCCTTCAGGAGATTTCCTGAAAGCTGACTTCGGAAACGGTTTTAAATGGGGAGTGGCAGCATCTTCATATCAAACTGAAGGCGCCTGGAATCTTGATGGAAAAAGTCGTTAATGTAAACGGGTATTTTGTTTGGTCTCCGACTGATAATTTTGAGTGGAACAAAGGATACCGGACACGCTTTGGACTTGTTTTTGTAGATTTTAAAACTCAGGAAAGATATATTAAAGATTCCGGCTTGTGGTTTCAAAAATTTTAAAAAAATTAGTTATGAAAACAAATAAAAAAATAACGTTATTCGCTTTAACAGTCGTTCTTAGTCTGATTATATTTACCAGCTTAATACAATCTAATCAGGCTATTGTAATCTCTGAAAAATCTAATGGTTTGCTGTCCGGCGATAAGAGCTACGCCGCACAGGAAATAGTAAAATACCGTTATGTTGGCATGGAAAAATGTGCTTTGGTCTGTCATAATAATGAAAAAATGGGGTT
>PLNF01000129.1 GCA_003141715.1 Bacteroidales bacterium
AGCCCCATAGGTAAATACCGATTGTTCTCCATCGGGAAGATAAAATGAATTCTCAGGTGAATAGGATGGATTTGTAACCAGCTTACCTGCATAGGCAGTCCCTTGAGGTGCTTCTACCAAAAAGTCGATGATAAAACAGGCGGCTCCTTTCATGAGAGGGAATCCACGTTTTGAAAGAAAATCAGTATCGCCGGTATAACAAAAATATTCCCATGGATGTCGCGCGAGCCAGGCTGCTCCCATTGGCCAGATTCCCTGCGGACCATCTGCCGGTGCTGTAAACCCCCAGGCATCTGTTAGATGATGTACTACCCATCCACGGGCGCCGTACATTACCTGAGCTGTCCGTTCTCCTGGTTTTACAAGGGCATCTTCAAGATCGAAAAGAGGCATGTCTAGTTCAGAGAGATTTGTTATTTCTGCCGGCCAGTAATTCATCTGCACATTTATGTTGGTGTGGAAATCGGCATTCCATGGCGGGTTCATTTGCCAGGCCCAGAGACCCTGGAGATTGGCCGGCATCCCCCCCGGCCTGGAACTACTGATAAGCAGGTAACGGCCAAACTGAAAATAGGTCTCCACCAAGCCTGCATCTGGGCATCCTGTATTTCTGGCCCGCTCAAGCCTCTTATTGGTTGGAAGAGATAATATTGAATCAGGAACTGGCCCAAGCTTCAAATCAACCCGGCTAAAAAGGCGTTGATGTGCTGCAATATGATCTGCTTTAAGCCTGGCATATGATTTAGCTGTGGCCTTTACTATGGTTTGTGCACAAACTTGTTCCGGGTCCACTGTGGAAGTCATAATTCCCTTTGCAATATTTCTTAATCCCGGATAATTTGTGGCTCCGGCAATATAGAGAATCAATGAGTTTGCATTTTGGACAATCAATACTCCATTGGAGACAGTTACCTTGCCGCCTTTTGTGATTGCTTTTACCTCTGCTGCAAAACGAATTCCTCTGGATTCTCCCAATGCATCTTTTGTTAGCAGCTGACCACGAAGTATCAGCGACTGCGGATCGTCTGGATTAACTAGACATTCGGCATCCTGTTCGCGTTTAAGGGTTAATGAAAAACTGATTTTATTATTCTTATCAGATGTAAACCGAACTACAATTACTCCATCAGCAGGAGAAGCAAAGCTTTCGCGCGTATATTCAACACCTCCCGAACCATACTTTGTCGTCACAATTGCTGTCGAAAGATCAAGGCTTCGAATATAGTCCGATGCCTTTAGGATCGGCGTACTAAACCATAATTCTCCAAGGGACTGGTAGGATTTTATCCCCGAAGGAAGGCCCATCATTGTCTTTCCTGCCAAAGCAACTGCTTCATTATTCCTGTTTTCAAAAAGCAAGCGTCGCACTTCCGGCAATGCTTTCAAAGATTCTGGATTATTGGGGTCCAAAGGATAGCCGTCCCAAAGGGTACTCTCGTTAAGTTGAATGCGTTCATCAGCAACCCCACCGAAAATCATAGCTCCCAACCTGCCATTCCCAATTGGTAAGGCTTCTTCCCAAACCCTGGCAGGCTCACTATACCATAAAAGATTTCGTCCTTTAAGAGTTGTTGACCGGCCAGTTAATTCAGCCCGATCTACCCATTCTGAAGTAATCTTCCCTGAACGGGACATTGCTGATAATATTTCCTTGGGATTTTTATTGGGTACCTGAGAAAATGACTTCACAAAAAAAATCAACAAGAATAAGAATAACAGATATTGCCTCTTCATTTTCACGAATTTGTTGCGTCAAAACAAAACCTACTTTGTCTGTATTACTTTTTGAATAGTACCATCCGGATTAAAATACATTTTGTCAACACAAATTGATCTCAACCAATCATTATGGGAAATAGAACTATTAAAATAAAACTGATACCACTGGCCCTTATATTCTACTACAGATCCATGAGCGCAATAACTATCTGTCGGATCCATATAGACTCCCTTATACGTCCATGGGCCTAATGGATCCGTACTCATAGCATAGCGCATCCGATTATTTCCCGTGGAGTCGGAATGATTATCAGAATATGTTAAATAGTATATACCATTTCTTTTGAACACCCACGTCGCTTCATGAAAATCGACTAAACCAACCATATCTTTCATTGGTCCATCTATTTCCATCATATTATCTTTGAGTCTGCCACCTTTGCAAACAGCTCCGCCACCATAATAAAAATAGTACTGTCCATCATCATCCTGAAATACTTGTGGGTCAATCAAAGGTTCGAGGTCTTGAATGTACCCCTGGACCTTAAAGCCACTTGCAGGATTTTTACTCGTTGCAACTCCAATTTTCCATGTACTATTCCATTTTGTCTCACTTGGATGAGGAAAATAAAAATAGTACGTGCCATTTTTGAAGGCGCAATCCGGAGCCCACATAAATCCACCTTCGGGTCTGCCCCAGAGTACCTGGTTCGCGCGCAGGATCTCACCATGATCGGTCCAATGTATCATATCATCAGTAGAAAAAACGTGGTACTGATCCATTAAGTCGCAGCCCCTTGGCGGATCTATATCATGTGATGGATATACATAAAGCCGGCCGTCATTCCATACATGCGCCGAAGGGTCAGCCGTGTACATTTGGGTTATAAAAGGATTCTTCTGTGCAATACAGCTAGTAATTGATAAAATAAGCGCTGTATAAAGATTTAATCCTGTAAAAAATACTTTTTTAGGAAAAATAAACACTATTGTAATTCTGTTAGATAATTTAAACTTAGTCATGTCCTTCCCGATTTTGAGATCAAAATATTCAATAGAAAATGATAATTTTTGTCACATATCCGCTTTTAATTCTTCCTTGGGACTTCCATCATGATCCATCGGGGACCAGGGGTAAATCCTACGGGTCCTGACTTGTCACGCATTAATCCGTTTAACTTAAAATAATTCTCAAAATGCTTATTCATGATTGATTCTCCAGCCCCAACCTGAATAAGTACCGGAGAATCCTGATCCGCACCGTAACCACCCTGGGCTGCCGATTTGATATCGGCTATATAATTGGGCCAGGTTCCCTTGTACCATGTATATCCAAACAAGAAAGGATTGGCTGAAGCTTCATCGATTTTCTTCTTCCAATCGAGTTGTAACTGAATAAATGGCTCACCCGGACAAGTCGCTATTACAATATTATTATTGATCAGAATAGTTGCTATGTGAATATCAAAATCAGTTGTCTTGTTAAAACGTCCTTTGAATTTCAGTGAATCGTTCATATACCTGATATCAGTGGAATCACTTTTCTCAGGTTCCAATGAATTGGCAAGTTTAATTGCCTGATAAGAAAGAAGAAATCCCACTCTCTCAATCGAATTATAATCCGTTTGAAAAGGATCGTCAGGCCCGGTTCTGCGAGAGCTAATTATCAAAGATTCGATATTTCCCCCCGCTCCCTGTACAAAGAGACAATTCACCTTATTTCCATAAGCTTCTTCGACTTTCCTGCATGCAACCCCCGGATAATCAGCAGATATGGCATAATTAGAACAAACAATATCCGCATGACAAGCATAATTCATCATGATAGCACGTGTTTGGCCTTTCATGTCTTCGATTTTGATAACCCCGACCTCAGGGTCCACCGGTCCAAATGGAATTCGTTCGGGATTCTCAGACATGTAATGATCATCAGGGAACCACGATTCCCTGGAATGTCCGTCCTCGCGAACAACCAGCCTGTTAAATCCCAACTGAGGAAAACTTTTGCGACCCGCGCATATTTTTGCCGGGAACATATGTCTGACTGCCAGATCGACTGCTTTGACTATCTGATCTTCAATATAAGTGCTTTTGCTGTCTCTTGGCCCTGAATGTGTATGGGAAGAGCAGAGCATAAGTTGTGATATCCCATATTTTTCTTTACAAATCTTCTCCAGATTTTCGCTAGTGTAAATGCCCAGATCCACAGATACGAATGCCAGGCGTTCACCATTCAATTCCAGCACCAGGCTTCGTGCGTACAATGAATCGTGAAGAGGTTCATTGGTTTTGGGAGTTATGTTCACTTTGGCAGTTCCTGCCTTTAACCTACCTTCAATACCAAACAATTGGTCAGTTTGAATTAAAAGACTTAATATTATCAAACAGATGGTACAAAACTTCACTACTTTCATAATTGATTTATTTAAATTAATATGAGTATCGGGAATCATGCATATTATTATAGTATTGTTAAATAATTATATTCGGGTCTTCCTCCCTGAGATTCCTCATTTCGTCATTCCGAGCGTTAGCGAGGAATCTCATAGGTTTCGGCAGAGGGAGGAGCATCTTTAGGAGCGCTTCCCCATTCTTTATTTGCTTTGTCGCCCATAACAAGTTCAAGAATTCCGCCATCTTTAATATCATCGTATGAGAACCATGGCTTATTCCATTCCATCCCGTTTAGCTTTGCCGATAGAATATATTTATTTTGCTGTGAGCAATTTTTGGCCACAATTTTAAATTCTTTCCCGTTGCCTAAATGAATAATCGTATTTTCAAACGCCGGACTTCCTATATTATAAGTGCCTGACCCGGGTGTAACCGGATAAAAACCCATTTTTGAGAACACTACAAATGCCGACATCCCTCCACCATCTTCATCTCCCGGAACGCCCATGAGATCATTTCGAAACCATTCATTCAGAAGGCTTCGTATCCGTTTTTGGGTTTTCCATGGCTCACCGGCATAATTGTACAGGTATGGAATATGCAATGAAGGTTCATTGGCCATGGTAAACTGTCCGACATTCCCTGTCTGATCGGGGAACTGGAAATAAAAATCAAATTTTGATTTGCCAAGAGGTTCTGAAAAAAGTGAATCAAGGGTTTTTATAAAATCAATTCTTCCTCCCATAAGATCAACTAAATCAGCAATATTGTGCTGAACATCCCATCGATACGTCCAGCCATTATTTTCATCATAGTAGTCCCGGGCACCTTTCCCTCCTGAAAAAATATAATCGAAAGGCTGTATAAATTTACCGTGACTGTCTTTAGGATGAAAGAAATGGGTTATCGGATTAAATAAATTGCGGTAATTATAAGAACGTTTTAAAAACAGTTTGTAATCATCCGTTTTCCCAAGCGTTTTGGCAATTTGTGCCAAACACCATTCATCATACGATGTTCCCAAAGTTACCGCTACGGCTTGTCTTTTTTCGAATTGATTAACTTCAGGGACTGTTTCGGCTTCCTTTTCATGTAAAGCAGGCATATAGCCATGTTCCAGGTAAAACCTGTCAAGCTCTCCTGCAGGGGCTCCGGACCATGGTGCGAGAGTCTTTTCAGTGATCGCTCCTTTACAGGCTTCATAAGCCTTGTTAATATCGAATCCGCGAAGTCCATTAACATATGCGTCAAGGACTGAGGCCACTGCATGGTTGGAATTCATGCGTCGGCTGTCACCGGTTATTTCCGGAAAGGTAGGCATCCAGAAGTTTTTCATTTGCCCTGACATTTCTATATAAGAATGCAAAATATGATTTTCCTTTTCCGGTTCGATCAGAATCCGTAAGGGATGGGCAGCCCTGTATGTATCCCATATCCAATCGTCTGTAAAAAACGGTACGCCGTTGTCAGTATGAACTTTCCCATCAAGAGCGCTGTAATAACTTCCATCTTCCGATATGCACACAGGACGCTCAAATGTCCTGTAAAGTGATGTATAGAAAACTATTTTGTCATTGTCGCTTCCACCCTGCACATTGATCTTTCCAAGCGCTTCGTTCCATATCCTGCGACCTTCCGCAGCTAACGAATTAATATCATAATTTTTAATTTCCCGTTCCAAATTTTTCCGGGCCTGTTCATTACTTATAAAAGAAATCCCATAACGAACACGTGATATGCTATCTTTATTCCCAAATTTTAAAACTACACATGCATTTCCTTCTCCTGATTCAGATATATTAAGGAGCTTCCCTTCTTTTAAAACAAAAGTACCCACCGGTTGCATTTCAGTTTCAAGATAAATGTAAACATTGGTACCGTTCCCAATGATTTGATTGCCTGAGACAGCCTTCCCGTTCCATTTCAGCTCACCAGCACCCGAGTTAATAATTAAATACCCGGGCTTATCCTGCCCGAATTTAATCTCATAAAGCGCTGATTGGTGGGATGGGGCAAACTTGATTTCCGTTTCCTGGTCATCAAGGTACACGGAGTAAGAATAAGGTTTAATCTCTTCCCTGTCGTAACTGTACCCTATTACCGGCCTGATATTTTGTTCATCGCCCTGATAAGGACTGAGGTTAAATGCCGAACGTCCCCGGTGGCTGGTAACAATCAGGGGCAATCCGTTCAACAAGTCCCCTGTAAAGTCATTCCGTTCAGGGTACACTCTCATGATACTGTTGGGCAAATGTATGGTTGGATAAGTCGGCACCAGCAAATGGCTGATATTGCCCATACAAGGATTTACATAATCTACCGGTTCTTTTTGTACTGTTTTGGAAGCAGAACACCCTGATACCAATAGTGCGATCCCGATCATGCGGATAATTTTTATTTTCATTTTCGTTGAATTTTAATAAAAAAACAGAATGCTATTTTCGTTCAGGTAATTTCAGGGATAATGGCTTTTCTTTCCGAAGCATTTTAGCAGCTTCACCGGTCAGCCACAGGTATTGATCTGATGGTTTTCCATCCATATCGATAAATTGAGCAACTTTACTTATCGGGGGATTATTTGTACATTTAAAGATAGCCGTACCTTCGTTTACTTCGTCGAACATAGCCACGTAAAGCCTGTCAGCGCCTGCAAGTATGGCAGTTGAAATCTGCTGCCAATAAAATCGGCCTCCCTGCCGGGGAATGGAACCAACCGGTTTTACATCATCAGGGAATGCGTGGGTACTCAGATTGTGCCAGCTAAATCCCGGGCATACACATGGAGCATAATCGATATTATGTTCATTACACCATTTAATATCACCTAATATTTCGTCACGGTAACGATCCATATCATTATGAAGGAGCGGAGAAAATCTTTGTACCATCCAGGGCATTATAATATCCGCTTGTTTTATAATCTCGTGTAAATAAGGATCGTGAATGCAGTCTGCATCCAGATCGCGCCAAAACGTTGGTACCCCCAGCATTACAGAACATCCTCCATAAACCGGATCATTTTTCAGAAAGTCAATTAATCGCTGAATACCGATATTCCGGATGTCATAAGGTCTGTCGGGAAATCCTAATCCCCAGATAGTTACTAGCGGTTTACCGCGGTGATGGAGATACGTTTTGGTACCTGTTTGGTTGGTTACTTTTAACGAGTCAACCAGAAATTTCCAGTCTTCAATTACAGAAGAACAATCTTCACCCGAGGCTCTCAGTCCAGAAAGATCGTACATAACGGCAATGGCACGGTCATATTTGGAAGCAGCTTCCATGGCATATTTCAAAACAGTGTTGGAGGCATCCCTTTCATAGCCGGGCTTTGTCGAATTAAAAAACCGCTGCATAAAGACTCCGTCGAGCCCGTATTCTTTCATCCATTTAAAATGAAGATCAACAGTACTTTTATCGGTCGAGTTAAAAAATCGGGCGATACTTCCGTCGGCTAATTTCAAACCGGTCGGGTATGTTTTTTCATATTCGCTCACATCCGGCCACATGTCTATACTAATCCTGGTTTCATCGGGGTACATCATTCCATCCTTTGGAGCCCTGAACCAACCCTGATAACCGGCCATTATCAAACCTTTATAAGTCGGGTAGTCGGTTATTTTAGAATGTTTATTCTGAGCAGATGCTCCATAAGAAAAAATAAATAAACTCACTACAATCGGAATAAGACGTTTTATTATTGTCATAATATTAGTTTTTATATGATTAAAAATTAAACTTATTATATAATCGTACATAGGAGAATTCCGCTGTCCCATTATTCTGATTATCAAATACTAATCCGGTACGCATGGCCTCTCCCCATCTGGGTAGAAATGCACCCTCATAATATTCATTTGAGGTTTTGACAGAGATCCAATTAGCTCCATCTAATGACCAAAAGAAGCGAAAGGAACGACCATGGACAGTTTCCATTTTCAGGTAAACCGGTTTATTCCCTTGCAAACTTGTTTCTGAAAGGATCTCCTTTTCACCATTGTCAATTTTAAATAGAACCAATCGGGCTTGACTTATAGTTAAAGCCAGTAGATTTTTTTGATCCCCGTATACACAAATTCCGCCAGGATCAGACGTAGTTCCGTAAACTTTTGCCTGGAACGAATAATCACCGGTTTTAGGGCTTAATCCTGCAAAAACAATCCCTTTCTGAGTTGAAGAAAGTGTTAATGTTCTATTATTAATCTTGATTTCCGGCTTTGCCTTATTTAAATCCCATTGCCAAAACTTAAGATTTTCATCTGAAGAAAAATCATCTATGTAAGATGAATCGCGGCACTGAACTGCATTATTTAATGGTATTTGAGCAGAATCAGAAGGGGTATTCCCGTTCTTAAAACGTGGCCATCCGCTTTCTTCATCCCAAATTAATTCATCCAACATACCCTGCCTGCCTATATATTGAAAATCCTTGGCCTGATAAGCATGGTAGAGATAAAAATACCTGTGGGCAGCTGTTTCCACTAATGTGCCATGGCCGGGACATTTCCACTGTTCACCTCCCCGTAACAGTGGCTGAGGATATTGTTCCCAATCCCCTTTCAGCGAACTGGAACGTGAAACCATTACCTTGTAACTACAATGTTCATCACAGCATCCGCCAATGGAGTAAAGCATATAATAATATTTGCCATATTTGAACAAGCATTCGCCTTCATTGCCTCTTCCCTGCCAACCTTTATCGTAACGGGTAAGACTAAAATGTTCACCTACTAGCGATAAACCATCAGAGCTCAGTTCGGATGCCAGTATTTCGTCAGGGCGGTCTTTATTCAACCCATAAGCCTTCCATGTGATATACAATTTCCCATCATCGTCTCTGAAGACAAACGCATCGATAGCTTCGTTACCCCATTCGATGATGATACCCTGATCTGTGAAGCCTTTGTGAATATCTCTGGTAGTAGCTACACCGATGCATGAAACATGGTCGCTCATTCTTTTGGCCGCATAATAGACATAGAAAGTCCCATTGTTGTAATAAAGCTCAGGAGCCCAAAAATTATTGCAAGCCCATTTTGGACAATCATTAAAAACAGAGCCGATAGGCTTCCAGTTGATCAGATCTGCCGATTCGTACAACGGATAACAAGGGCCAAAATCATTGGAGGTACCTGCAGCATAGTACATATTCCCTACCCTGATGACAGTCGGATCGGGAAAATCTCCAGGTATTACAGGGTTATGGTAAATTCCAACTGCTCTTTCTTTTTGCGACTTTAATCCAACTCCTGTGAGAGATGAAAAGTTATTCTTATCACCAGTGTGAAGGTCAGTTTTTCCGGTAAATCCCAATAAACAAACTGTCGCCAATGTTAAACCAATTTTTTTTGTCCATTCAATGATATGGTAATCCGTTCTCTTGAAAGGGCATTTTATTATTGCATTCATTTTTTAGTTTATTATAGCATTTATAAACCTATCTCACATTTTTCAAACTGGAGGAATCAGAAAAGGTAGTAGAATCATCTATAGCTTTAATGGCCTTTGAATAAATCACATTCTTTAAATTCCCAAAGTTTAAATTGACCTTGTTCTTAATCAATTCCGGCCTTGAAAAGTTTTTATGATTGATTGTATAAAAAAGCGGATCTTCCTGAGGGAGTATAAATGGTTTTGAGGTATTTCCCAGGGAATCGATATAACATATAAACGGTTTACTCGTAACACCGTCTAAACGGCGACTGCTGAAAACGAACCATTTGCTATTACCCGACCATGATATATAACTTTCGCTTTCATCACTGTTAATATCTGGTTTGTAATATTTATTTGTGCGCATATCCATGAGATACAAATCGCTTGATTTATTGTTAACCGGGAAATATCCAAAATCAACCATGCAAAAAAGCATAAATTTTCCATCGGGAGAGATTGTTGGAAAAGCAATACTTTTTTTGGCTTCTTCACTGGAAATAATTGTCTCTGGTTCCCCCATTGTATTATTATCAACATCAAAACTGACACGCATCAGACTATAAAGCACCTCTTCGTTTGGCGTACCAATAACATATTCCTTCGCGCATGTGTAATACAGATATTTACCATCAGGAGACCAACAGGGTAAATTTTCTCTCTTTTTCGATGCTATTTCCGGAAAAGAAAGTATGGTATTTTTTTCCACATTGTAGATTATAATATCAGAGGCAAAATCGAAGACTTCTTTCATTTTTTTTTCATAACCGGTCAGATAATAATTCTGCCGTATCCGGTTCGTAGCAAACGCTACTAGTTTCCCGTTTGGATGCCAACTGCAATATGCTCCTGCGGAAAGCATTTTCGGCGTCTTTAAATTTATTTTTGTAAGTTTACCATTATCATAAAAAATTGTCCCGCTATGTTCACCCCTAATATGAAATAGCATCCTGTTTGGGTCATTCTTCCAAAAAGTATGACAGTTCATACAGTCATGATCAGTTCTGGAATTATTAAAAATTTCATATTCTTTAAAACTTCCCAAATCTCTTTGATGCATCGCCATTTCATGCCATAAACTATTTGTCGGGGATATGTCCCTATAATAAATAAATGGATCTATCTTATCTTTCGAAACAAAATTATTTATGGTTTTAAATTTGACCCATGTGTCTTCCTGTTTTGCATAAATATCAATTTTAATAGTGTCGCCTGTATTATCAGAAAGTAAGCGTCTCCATGAATTGATAGAAATTTTCACGATAGAACTTTTAAGGTTTAAGGTAATTGCAGTTTTATTTTTTGAATACAATTTGACCAGAAATCTATTCCCAGGTTCTTTAATCTCAAAATTTATAGGGGCAATGTTGGGAGGTAAAACAATATTCGAATAATCAGGAAAAATCCGGGGATACTCATTGGTTTGTTTAAAATTTCGTATATCCGGAGCATAAAGTTTTGAAATTATTACAAGAATTATAATGGCCAAAATGAAAATGCCTGAAATAAAAATAAATGTTTTTTTTATCTTATATCCTGTTTTCATAGTCTACTCTCTTTCATTTTCTTTTACATTGATGTTTCCTTCTTTAGTAATGGGTCGTGGAAACTTTAAGTAATACCAATAAGTATCTCCATATCGTGAGAATAAATATCTCTTTGCTTCTTCCGGATTGCCTTTCAATCGCAAATAATCTTTTTGAAAAGCTTTAAATTCATTAATGATAGTCTGATCATAAGTAAATTCCTCAATGTCTATCGGGCACTCTTCAGAAATTAAACTATAGTAAATGAATCCTTCAAAATACAACCTGGGTATATGGGTGTATCCAAAAAACTTTAAACCTGATAATCCTACCGCAAAATCCTTCATATTATTATCTAACATGGCGCTGATCATCAGATAGTCGTATGCCATTTTATTGTAATTAGACTTCCCTGTAAGCAAAAACAGATTATAATCAATAGCTGTCTTTGAAATAATTGCGGCATGAGCCTGATTTTTTCTATACCTTCCTAATTCCGGATCGGTGTTTATAAGAGTTGTGTCAATAATAAATTTCCTATAATGCTGCACCCATTTTTTATTGAACAATGTACGGTCAATTAAATTCAGCATCTTTTGTGACTCTTTGATGCACCCTTCGGCCAGATATGCTTTTGTTAGATTTTTTAAAACATAAGGATTAGCTCCATAAACATTTGTGGCTTCAGTTCCCCAAATTATTGATAGTGAAAGAGCTCCTAAATCCAAATAAATTTCCTGATCAGGCACCAGTTCATCAAGGCTTGTCAACTTTGTCGCCAAAAGTCCATTGGATGCCATATCCTGATTGAATTTAAATAAATCGTTATAAATCCTGCCTGTAAAATATAATGCCCTATTGACATAAATAATTTCAGTTCTGTCAAAAAAATCAGATTGCTTTGATAATTCAAGAACTTTGTTCCAATCTTTATTTCTGCCAAAATGTTGTACTGAAAGTTTTATTTTCTGTTGTTTATTAAAAGTGGCATAACATATACCGGCAGTAAGCACAGGAATAATTAGTAAAAGCAGGAGGCTTTTAAAATTCAAAAATAAAATTTTACTATTTGCCGTTTCTTTCGATTGATTGATTGTGTCCCTCTTCAAATTTGAAATGGTAAAGAAAATAAAGGTTAACAGGACGGACAGATAAAGTAAGAATGGAAGGAACCATAAAGCGTAAACATTTTGCATCGCTCTGAATTCCTTAAAGACATCTTTATAAGAAATGGAAAAAAAGTGATTGAAAATGAGAGTGATTATTAAAGTCTCTATTAAAATAACAATTGAAAAATATCTTTTACCCTTTGAAAATAATTGCGATATGATTGCCAGAAGAGAAAAAAGATATACTGTTTTTATCCCTGTAAGATAGTATAGAAGACATAAAAGGACCGGATAAAATAAAAACCTGTATAAGCCTCTATATTTAAAAAAGCGGAAGTAAATGTAAGAGATTAACAGAGTAAACAGAATCTCAATATCAAATTTAAGGCTATGGTTATAATCATTATGCATTGCAATCAGAATTATAACCGGAACAAATGGCGCCAACAGGTTATACTTTGGCTTTCCGAAGGAAAAGTATCCTAACCAGTATATTGAATATAAGATAAATGTAATTGTAAATGATGCAAGTACAGGAATATTATAAAACTGTGTAATCAGTCGTGAGAGATATTCAGTCGGATTTCCCGGGAAATCAAAATACTTTTTAAAGAAATAAATGTCAGTGAAAAACTCCCTGTAATTCTTTAATAGAAATAAAGGAGGATTAACAATGTATAAAAAATAAATGAAAAAGCCCAAAAAAAACAGGGTCACATA
>PLNF01000116.1 GCA_003141715.1 Bacteroidales bacterium
CCACATCAGCACATATTGCCCGTGCTGCTCTTGATAGTATCGCCTATCAGACGTTGGAAGTGTTGCTTGCCATGCAGAATGATTCCGGAATTGATATCCGTGAATTAAGGGTAGATGGAGGAGCAACAGTGAATAACCAGCTAATGCAATTTCAATCTGATTTATTACAGGCAAAAGTTGTACGGCCTAAAATTACCGAAACAACTGCTCTGGGTGCTGCATACCTTGCCGGACTTGCTGTGAATTACTGGAGCAATATAGGTGAGATCAGGCAACAATGGCAGATAGATCGGATCTTTTCTCCACAAATTGGAGAAAATGAAACACATTCATTGATAAAAGGATGGCATCGTGCTGTAAATGCGGCCAAAGTGTGGGCCGATGATTCCAATTAAGTAATACTGTAATATAATTTCTATCAATAATTTAATAACTAAAAAAGATGAATGCATTTTTTGCCGAATTTTTCGGAACTGCAATAATCCTTGTTTTTGGAGGAGGTGTAGTAGCTAACGTCAATCTCAATAAAACTAAAGGAAATAACAGCGGCTGGATCGTAATAACTTTCGGATGGGCTGTCGGAGTTTTTACAGGAATATTAATCGCGGCGCCATTTAGCGGCGCTCACCTGAATCCAGCTATAACACTGGCTCTTGTGATTGTAGGTAAATTTCAGCTTGAAAAGTTACCAATGTATATCTGTGCCCAGTTGCTCGGTGCAATGTTTGGCGCTTTTCTTGTATGGTTAGCATATAAAAAACATTTTGATGTAACTGATGATGCAGATTCCAAGCTGGCTGTCTTCTGTACTGCCCCAAATATAAGGCATTACTGGTATAATGCTTTGACTGAAGCTATAGGGACATATGTACTGGCTCTGGCCGTTCTTTATATGGCGAAACCCGAAGTCGGATTGGGTGCATTGAGCGCTTTGCCAGTGGCACTTGTTGTCCTTGGGCTTGGTCTGTCTATGGGAGGTCCCACAGGATATGCCATAAATCCTGCCCGTGATCTGGGTCCGCGTATAATACATTTCCTCCTTCCCATACCAGGCAAGCGCGACAGCGACTGGAAATACTCCTGGGTTCCTATTCTGGGACCATTGGTTGGAGCTTCCCTCGCCGCAGTGATGTTTCTGATTTTTAAAGGAGCATAACAGGAAATCATCAGAATGCAGTTTGTGAATCTATTTTCGTCTTATCTTTTATAGAATTCGTCAAAAAATTTCTAAAAAATCTATGGGCTTCCTTCGTTAAATAAAATACAATTAGTAAATTAGCTTTTCTATTAGTTTATTTATCAATTAGACTTTATTGGGAGAGTTATTTTTTTCGAAAACAGATAATATTATCCTGAAAGTCATTGAAGCAAGAATAAACAAATTCCAAAAGTGGTTGTTTATTATTTATTTAATTATTTAAAGATAAAACTATGAAAAAATTGACCAAACTCTCTGTATTAGTTATAGCTATGGCTATTTTTCTATCGCAATCAACTGTAAAAGCACAAGCATTTAAAAATGGAGACACGGTAGGAAACCTTGGTTTTGGTTTTGGCTGGTATGACTATGGTTATGGGACAACTTCATTACCTGCTTTTAGCTTGAGCTTAGAAAAAGGAATTATGGACCTCACAAATATTGGTCCACTTTCACTTGGAGGAATTGTAGGAATTAAACATGCCACATACGCTTGGGCTTCTAACTACGATTGGTCGTGGAATGATATTATCATTGCTGCTCGTGGTGCCATTCATTATGATCTTTTTAAGGTATCAAAACTTGACACTTATGGTGGGGTAGCTTTGGGAGTAAGAATTGAATCTAAGTCATATTATACTACTGACTATGTGAAATTATCTTCTTCTCACACTTATGGGCTATTTGCCTTATATGTAGGGGGTCGCTATTATTTTTCTGACAAGCTGGCCGGATTTGGTGAATTGGGTTATGGTCTTGGTTATTTGACACTTGGTTTAAGCTACAAATTCAATTAATATTCAGATATTTATACGAAAAGCTTAAAAACTTATAAAAAGCAGTCCGGATCCGGACTGCTTTTTTATTTTACCTCATTCTGAATATTAAAAAACAGGACTATCTTTATCAAAAAAATAATCATGAAAGCAAAGTTCAAATTGTTCTTTCTTAAGCTTAGAAGCCTGCCTGGGAAGTCGGCTTTACCTAAAATAGTTTTTATTACTTTAGGGATATCTTCAACAATCTGGTTCCTTATCAGGGTAATTCCAAAACCACAAAGGGCAACTTATCCCTGTATGAGAGCTGCCGCACCAATTATGTCAACATTCGTGATCTGGCTGCTTACCTTATCTGGTTCCGTCTTCGCATTCAAGAAAGCAAAAAATCATTTCAGGAAGGCCAGATACATTTATGCAGCCTCCTTTTTTACTGTTGCGGTTGTTTGTACTTTACTGTGTCTGGCCAATAGAACTGAAGTAGTTAATGCCAGTTCTGTTGATGCAAACAGTGTACTGTCAAATTCACCTGTCGGTGTTGAACATGGTATATTCCCCGGACGGGTAGTTTGGGTTTTTGATCCAAAAGTTGCAACATGGGACGGTACAAACAAATACTGGTGGGATGAAAAAAGTACTTCACAGACTGAAGCTGATAATATGCTTGAAAATGTATTGAAATCACTTAGTGGTAAAGGGACAGAAACAATGGCATGGGATGCACTTTTTAAGAATTTCAATGAAGAGAAGAAGAAAGTCAGGAGTGGCTATTCAATTAATCAGAAGATAGCTGTTAAGATCAATCAGAACAATACTACCAGACATGCTGATACGACAGGTTTAAATGCCACACCACAACTGGTGTATGCTTTAATAACCAGCCTTGTAAAAGAAGCAGGAGTCCCACAGAAAAATATTACCATATTTGATGCAAGCCGGTTTATTTGCGATAACATTTTTAATAAATGCCATAAAGATTTCCCTGATGTCGTTTTTGTTGATAATGAAGGAGGGGAGGGACGTGTTAAATCCACTTATGTTGAAAAGGCAATTCCCTATTCTGTCGATAACGGGAAACTTGCAACAGGACTGGCTTCATGTGCCGTCGAAGCAGATTATATTATAAATCTGGCCTTATTAAAAGGGCATATCGGACAAGGTGTCACTCTCTGCGCAAAGAATTTTTACGGAGCTACGAGTATAGACCGGAGCTGGAGGAAAAATGCTCATGACAACTTCAATCAGGATCCCCAGGGGAAAGATAAATATATGACCTTTACAGACTTCCTGGGTCATAAAGATCTCGGAGGGAAAACAATATTGTTTATGATTGATGGATTTTACGGTGCCCGTTCCCAGGATGGTCCGCCTTTGATAAAAGATAAATGGAGAATGGCACCATTTAATAATCGCTGGTGTTCAAGCCTGTTTGCATCTCAGGACGGAGTTGCTGTGGATGCGGTTGGAATTGACTTTTTAAGGGCAGAATGGCCCGATCTTGCAGATATTGCCTATACAGAAAAATACTTAGTTGAAGCTGCCCTTGCTGATAATCCACCTTCCAGAACTTTTTACGATCCCGAACGTGATGGTACCCGATTGAAAAGTCTGGGTGTAATGGAGCACTGGAACAATGCTGCTGAAAAGAAATATAGCCGTAATCTGGGAAAGAATTATGGGATTGAGCTGGTTTATGTTCCGATAAACTAGAAGGAGTTTTTCTAGATAATTCTGTATTGGGGTGAAATACCCCTCTGTCGCTTCCTTCGCCTTCGCGTAGCCGCTTCGGCGAAGCAGGGGCGAGGGGGTATTCAGTTACAATCCTGTTCGACCCTTATTATAGATTTTACATCATATCCGTTGTCGATAGCTTTTTTTAGCAACATATTGTAAGTTGTATCATCCATCTTCTTTTCCCTTGCCAATATCCAAAGGTATCTTGTGGCAGGATCACCAACCAGCACATACCTGTATTCCTTATCAAGCTCCATTATCCAGTAATCACCTGAAAAAGGCCAGAAAAATTGTACTTTGAGTTTGGCGGGACTATTTTTATCAGGGATCCAGGCAACACCCTTTGAAGATGTTGATTTTTGAGGATCAGTTAAGTAGTTTCCTTTGTTCAATACCGTTATTCTTCCATCATCGCGGAGAGTATAGTTAGCGGAAGTGCACTTTAATTTTCTTTCAAAATAATTTGGAAGACGGGCAATTTCATACCACATACCCATATATCTGTTGAGGTCGACTTTTGATACAACTGAGGGAATTTTCTCGGACTGGGCTGAACTGAAGAGTATCATAGCAAAGAGAGTTAACGCGTTTCTTTTCATTTTAGATATTTCCTTTAGAACAATTAAAATAGAAATCTGTTCGAACCTTTCTTTACCCGGCTCGGTTTTTAGAAGGTCTGATATGTTAAAAAGCATGCTTTCTGGCATGCTAATTATTAACTCTATATTAACAATATTTCGACATCATAATATACATTCAGGCATAAAATTTGTACTATAATATGATAAATAACAAAAACAAAAAAAATAAAAGAGAGATTTGAGGAGGAAATTAAAATGAAAAACCTAATAAATTTAAAAAATGCGATCTGGTTCACTTTGATTGTTTCTGGTATCTCGAGCCTGCAAAGTTGCATAGTATACCGCCCATATCCTGAAAATGCGCAACTTCTAACTGTACCGGATATTATCCAGATGAGTAAAGACAGCGTATCGTCAAACGATATTATCGCAGAAATAAATCAATCCCATACGGTTTACTCTCTTAAAGCTGACCAGCTTGTAAAGCTTAGGGATGAGGGAGTACAGGATTCAGTTTTAAACTATATGGAGCAAACTAAAATTGATGCAATTCAGCAAAATCAGCGATATGCAGATTCATCTTGCTGGTGGATGGCTGGTGATGGGTTCTTCTATGGAGCTTTTGGTTGGGGCTGGCCTTATGGCTACTTAGGCTGGGGCTGGGGACCAAGAGTAGTTTATGCTGTTCGAGGAGGCTATGGCGGTGGATACCATGGTGGTTTCCATGGCGGCGGCGGATTCCATGGCGGGAGAGGAAGGTAAATGTAATTTTCAAGACTATTAATGGATTGATTAAGAACCCGGTCTGTAATTTTTCAGACCGGGTTCTCTTTATTCCAACCTGAGGAAGAACTATTTCCCATGGTTGAAAAATTTAAAAAACATATATTTGATTCATATTAATTTCAAAATGTCAATCATAAAAACCATAACCGGTATCAATATTCGTTCGCTGATATTAGGCCTGACTATTCCTTTAATATTCAATTGTATATTATCCTGCGGCGATAGTCTTTCCTCGAAGAGAGGCCTGGTTTCTTCCGGAATGTCAGATTCAACAAAAGATAATGGGACTACTGATGAATACAAGCCGGTTAATACCCTGCTGGTTTTACCCAAAAATCCGGGTACGGGGGAAGCATTCCACATATTGGCGACGGGAGGAGAAAATATCCGGGAAGCGCAAATCATAGTCAGCGGTCCTTCAGGTAGGTTAGAATCCCTGAAAAGTAAAATCGGGGAGGAATTGCCTTATTGGCGGATTGATAATTTTGCCGGAAGTTCTCCTGGTAAATATAAGGTCACTTTAATTGTGAATAAAAAGGTGGTCAGTAATCTGGAGTTTAAAATTTCTCCAAGGGAGGATACTCCCCCAACTGGTGTGGTATGGAAGACCCTTCATGGATGGGACAGCGGCATGGAGGCAATCTATTCTGCCTGGATAAACGCTTTGTTTCAGGGCTGCGACGAAAACGCTTCCTGGTCAGCACTCCATGAGGTGACCCAAAATCAGAATCAGAATTTCCTCTACAACTACCTCTCCCTGGAGGAAGATGACCCTGATGGAAAAAACAGGGTCATCATGCAGCCTGATTGCGCCGATAATCCTTTTTGCCTGAGGGCATATTTTGCATGGAAACTGGGCCTCCCATTTGGTTACCATGAGTGTGACAGGGGAAGCCTTGTGCATAATCCCAAAGCCGGTCGATGGATAACAAATGAAACTCCAAGCTTGAAAACCAATCCGGTACTGGCATTCAATGCCTTTCTCAGAATGGTGATGAATGGTGTCCACTCAGGCACGGCCCGAACTGCATTGGATGATGAAAACTCCGATTATTACCCCGTTTCACTTGAACGCGGAGACTTGCATCCTGGTATTGTTTTTGCTGATCCTTATGGACATACGCTGATCCTCGTAGGCCGGGTACCTCAAACCAATGACCATCCGGGATTACTTCTTTCTGTAGATGCCCAACCCGATGGGACAGTGGGAATCAAACGGTTTTGGAAAGGGAATTTTCT
>PLNF01000132.1 GCA_003141715.1 Bacteroidales bacterium
CCCCTTTTCAGAGGGGACTCAAGATTGAAAATCATACTTTCATGTTCAACCGACTTGTAAAATACTTCCTCGAGAATCGTCTGATTACTTTCATATTCCTGATTGCATTTGTTGTAATAGGCCTGGTTACAATGCCTTTCAATCTTAAGTCAGGGATACTTCCACGTGACCCTGTTCCGGTAGATGCGATTCCTGACATAGGTGAAAATCAGCAGATTGTTGCTACCGAATGGATGGGCCGTTCTCCGAAAGATATCCAGGATCAGGTGACATACCCTTTGACTACTGCTCTACTGGGTATTCCCGGAGTTCAGACAATCAGGAGTACTTCCATGTTTGGAATGTCATTCATTTACATAATATTTAAAGATAATATTGAATTCTACTGGAGCCGGTCAAGAATTCTTGAAAAGCTCAATTCCCTCCCATCCGGAACCTTACCTGCAGGAGTACAACCTTCACTTGGTCCTGATGCGACTTCACTCGGTCAGATATTCTGGTACACTCTCGAAGGACGTGATCCAAAAACCGGAAAACCAAGTGGCGGCTGGGATCCACAGGAACTCAAAACCATCCAGGATTTTTATGTAAAATATAGTCTTTCAACTGCTGAAGGTGTTTCCGAAGTAGCTTCCGTAGGTGGATTCACAAAAGAATACCAGGTTGACCTGAACCCTGATGCTCTTAAAGCTTATAATGTGTCTGTAATGGATGTTATGAATGCTGTGAAGAACAGCAATCTTGATATCGGGGCTGAAACAATTGAGCTGAATAATGTTGAATATATTATTCGCGGATTAGGATACATTAAGAGTCTGAATGATCTTGAAATTTCAGTTGTTGCTGTCCGGAATAACGTCCCGGTCAGAATTAAAGATGTTGCCAATGTAACTTTTGGACCTGCAACACGGCGTGGAGGTCTTGATAAAGCCGGTTCGGAGGCAGTCGGAGCCGTTGTGGTGGCAAGGTATGGTTCAAACCCTATGGAAGTAATTAATAATGTTAAAGATAAAATTAAGGAAATTGAATCAGGATTACCACAAAAAACATTACCCGACGGTAGCATATCAAAGGTGACAGTAGTGCCATTTTACGACAGGACAGGGTTGATAAAAGAGACAATTGGGACTCTCGAATCTACCCTCTCTCACGAGATTCTGATTAGTATTATTGTGATTATCGTTCTTGTAATGAACCTCAGGGCTTCACTGATCGTAGCCGGTTTATTACCAATTGGCGTTTTAATGACCTTTATACTGATGAGAGCTTTCGGAGTAGAGGCCAATATTGTAGCATTATCAGGAATTGCGATTGCAATTGGTGTAATGGTGGATATCGGCATCGTGGATGTGGAGAATATTCTCCGTCATCTTGAGATGCCGGAAAATCTTGGACTCCGCGGCAAAAAATTATTACAGGTAATTTACCTGGCTACAACTGAGGTAAGGGCTGCAGTAGTGACTTCTATTGCAACAACAATTGTAAGTTTTCTTCCGGTTTTTGCCATGCAGGCTCAGGAAGGAAAACTCTTTCATCCTCTTGCCTTCACAAAAACATTTGCACTGCTTTCGGCATTTATCCTTGGCATAGTGGTTTTGCCGACATTGGTCCATATTTTCTTTAACATCTCTTTCGATAGGAGGAAAATCAAGAGATTGTGGAATAGCTGTCTCATAGCTGCAGGTTTGTTTTTTGCTGTTTTCTGGCAGATGTGGCCCGCACTGGCAATAACCGCCGTGGGAATAAATAATCTGCTTGATTACAGATGGTCTGAAAGACGCAAAAAATTTCCAAACTATATAAATATAGGCATCACTGTGCTATTTGCAACCTGGTACCTGTCTGTAGAATGGCTGCCACTTGGGGCTCATAACAGTGAGTCTGTCAACTTCATTTTTGTCGCAGGAATTGTTGGAGTAATTCTTCTTGCCTTAATAACCATGGTACATTTTTATGAGAACATACTTCGCTGGGCTTTACTTAATAAATGGAAATTCCTAATGATACCAGCGCTTAGTTTGTTTCTTGGCCTTCTAGCATGGAAAAGTATGGGTAAGGAATTTATGCCATCGCTTAACGAGGGTTCATTTCTCCTGATGCCCACCAGTATGCCGCACTCCAGTATTGAAAAAAACCTCGAATATATTGAAACACTCGATAAGCGTCTTTCAACGATACCTGAAGTCGAGGTAGCCGTCGGTAAATGGGGTCGCGCTAACTCAGCTCTTGACCCCGCACCTATCCAGATGTTTGAAAATACCATCAACTACCGTTCTGAATATATTCTCGATGAAAATGGTCACCGGATGCAGTTTAAAGTGGACCGTAAGGGAAACTTTATTCTTAAGAACAATTATAAATACAATCCTGAAAAAGAGAAGTTCAGGGTTATTCCTGCAGATAGTCTTGTTGCTGATACAAAAGGAGAATATTTTCGTCAATGGCGTCCGCAGATCAAAAAACCATTGGATATATGGAATGAAATAGTTAAAGTAACCGATATACCCGGATTGACCTCTGCGCCCAAGTTACAGCCTATTGAAACACGGTTGGTAATGCTTTCGACAGGAATGCGTGCCCCGATGGGGTTAAAGGTGTATGGCCCGGATCTCAATTCGATAGAACAGGCAGGGCTGGTGTTTGAGAAAGCATTAAAAGATGTGCCTTCTATTAAAGCCTCCGCAGTTTTCTACGATCGTGCTGTGGGTGCTCCCTATCTCGAGATCAAACTTAACCGCGAAGCAATGGCCCGTTACGGTATGACAGTCAGCGATGTTCAGGAAATATTACAGGTGGCTGTCGGGGGAATGACTCTCTCAACATCGGTTGAAGACCGTGAACGGTTCCCGTTACGAGTAAGATATGCCCGTGAATTACGTGATAATCCCGAGGACATAAAACGCATCCTCGTCCCGGCATTGAATGGCGTTCAGATTCCGCTTGGTGAAGTTGCTGATATTGACTATACGCGTGGCGCCCAGATGATCAGAAGTGAAAACACTTTCCTTGTTGGCTTTGTCATTTTTGATAAACTGGAAGGGAAAGCTGAAGTAGATGTAGTAGAAGAAGCCAGCAAAATCATAAGAGGAAAAATTGACTCGGGTGAGATAACCCTGCCTCCAGGCGTTACTTACAAATTTGCAGGTAATTACGAGAATCAGATAAGATCCACAAAAAGGCTGGCTATAGTTGTCCCAATGAGCTTAATAATGATTTTGCTCTTATTATATTTTCAATTCAGGACGATTACGGCATCATTTATTCACTTTTCAGGTGTCTTCGTTGCTTTTTCAGGAGGTTTCATAATGCTCTGGCTGTATGGGCAGGATTGGTTCATGAATTTTTCAGTTGCCGGATTAAATCTGCGCGACATGTTCCAGATGCACACTATTAACCTAAGTGTGGCGGTATGGGTAGGATTCATCGCCCTTTTTGGGATCGCTACCAATGATGGGGTAATTATGGGTACCTACATTCATCAGGTCTTCGAAGACAAGAAGCCGTCAACTGTGCATGATGTACGCGAAGCAGTTGTGATGGCCGGGAAAAAGCGAGTACGTCCTGCAATGATGACTACCGCTGTGGCTGTGATAGCACTGCTTCCTGTACTCTCATCAACCGGAAAAGGTTCTGACATAATGGTTCCTATGGCAATTCCTGCTTTTGGGGGTATGATAATTCAGATAATGACAATATTTGTTGTTCCGGTATTACAAGCAATGTGGAGAGAAACGGGGTTAAAATAGTTTAAAATAAACAAAATAAATACCATAATGAGATTCATAACTGATACTAATTTATATCCAATTCTTGTCGGCTTTTTGTCAAAGCGGATTAGAAGGTCTTTCAAAATATTTTTAGTCATTACAATCTGTTTCAATCTG
This sequence comes from Bacteroidales bacterium, assembly GCA_003141715.1. Classification (GTDB taxonomy): domain Bacteria; phylum Bacteroidota; class Bacteroidia; order Bacteroidales; family VadinHA17; genus LD21. The sequence goes on from PLNF01000132.1 coordinate 3,885, forward strand.
TTTCTTACTATTTCTCTTTACTCTCAACCAGATTCTCTTTATCATTACCTGGAAGTCGCAGCCAAAAACAATCCTACTGTACTGCAAAAATTCAGTGAATACCAGGCAGCATTACAGAAAATTCCACAGGTTGGAAGCTTATCAGATCCGGAATTAAGCATGGGCGTATTTCTGAGTCCCATGGAGCTGATGGATGGGAAACAGGTTGCCGATATAAGACTTATGCAGATGCTTCCATGGTTCGGGGTCCTTAGATCCGCCAAAGATGAAATGAGTATGATGGCAAAGGCAAAATTTGAACTTTTCCGCGACTCTAAACTTCAGGTTTACTATGATGTGCAGCGTAATTGGTATGAATTATATAAGATTCAAAAGAATATCGCTATTTCAGAGAAGAGTATCGAAATTCTCAAAACTGTCGAACGTCTTTCAATAGCAAAGTACAAGTCGTCTTCCATGGGCTCTTCATCCGGAAGTCTGGAATTAGCTGACATTTACCGCATTCAGATTGAAGCCGGTGATCTTGATAATAGTATAGCATTATTAAAAAGTAAGAGAAAAACCAGTCTGGCTCAGTTTAACAGCTATCTTAACAGACCGCCTGCATCACCAGTTTTCGTACCTGAATCATTAGTTCCTGATTCGCTGGGCTCATCTCTGATCATTGTTTCGGATAGTATGCAGTTAAACAATCCTATGCTAAGCATGCTCGAATATGAGAAACAATCCATTGAGGCAAAGAGAAAAATGGTTTCACTAACGGGTTTTCCTATGGTTGGTTTAGGTTTGAACTACTCTGTTATTGGTAAAACTAAAATCCCGATGGGAACGCCTGCTATGAATGGCATGGACATGATAATGCCTATGGTAACTGTCACTCTGCCGGTTTACAGAAAAAAGCATAATGCAATGGTAGAGGAAGCTGATCTTCTGAAAACAGCTGCCATGCAAAACTATCAGGCAACTTCAAATGCCCTGCAGAATGAATATTATCAGGCAGTTCAATTGTACGAGGATGCGCAGCGAAGGATAAGGCTTTATGATAATCAATATCAACTGGCTTCAAAATCACTCGATCTTATCCTGAAAAGTTTTTCTGTTTCGACATCAGCGCTCACTGATGTTCTGCGAATTCAACAGCAAACTCTCGAATATGAGAGTAAACATGTTGAAGCTATTGTTGATTATAATATTGCTATTGCATGGTTGAGAAGATTAGGAAATTTGGAAATAAATGGAAATAAGTAGAAATATGTGGAAATGAGTGAAGGAGCAATATATTTCAATTCATTATAAAATTATAATTATGAGACAAAAAATATATCTTATAAGTTTTTCATTGATTATCGGACTATTCCTTGGTTGGCTGTTTTTTCATTCCTCCCTAAAAAGCGAAACAAAGCCCAATCAACCAACAGATACTGCTAAAAACACAATCTGGACTTGCGCCATGCATCCGCAGATACGAATGCCACAACCGGGTAAATGCCCTATTTGCGGGATGGAATTAATTCCATTTGCCCAAAGCGGTACAACCTCAATTGACCCTGCTACAGTACATCTGAGTAAAGAAGCTGCACAACTGGCAAATGTCATTACCTCTGTTGTAACAAAACTAAAACCGGTTAAAGAGGTACATCTTTATGGTAAAGTACAGGCGGATGAAAGGTTATTTCAGAGTCAGGTTGCGCATGTCCCCGGCCGTATTGAACGGCTGGCCATAAATTTTACAGGAGAACAGGTAGTTAAAGGTCAGGTACTTGCAGAAATTTATTCACCTGAATTGATCACCGCACAGCAGGAATTATTGGAGACTGTTAAAACGAAACAGTTGCAGCCTGATTTGTACGAAGCTTCCAAAGAAAAACTTCGCCAATGGAAACTCACAGATGATCAGATTGCTAAAATTGAAAATTCCGGAGTTATTCAAAATAATTTTGAGGTGTTATCAAATACTTCAGGCACTGTGACCGCTCGTCGGGTTAACACCGGCGATCATATATCACAGGGAACTGTTTTATTTGATATTGCTGATCTTTCGAAAGTTTGGATTATGTTCGATGCATATGAAAGTGATCTCCAGTTTTTACACACTGGAGAAAAGCTATCATTCACTCTTCAGGCTTTACCTGGTATAGATTTTACAGGTAAAATAACATTTATTGATCCCGTCATTGACCCTGTTACCAGGGTTGCTAAAGTAAGGGTAGAAACAGGAAATCAGTCCGGAAAACTTAAGCCTGAAATGTTCGCTACAGGGATTGTCTCTTCAACACTCGCAGAATACCATGATAATGTTGTCATACCAAAATCTGCAGTCTTGTGGACAGGCAAGCGCTCTGTTGTGTATGTTAAACAACCGGGTTCAGAAGAACCTGATTTTAAGATTCGTGAAGTTGAACTTGGTCCGATGCTGGGTGAAAGCTATGTCATAGTGAATGGACTCTCTGAAGGTGAGGAGATTGTCACAAAAGGAACATTCAGTGTCGATGCAGCAGCCCAACTTGAAGATAAGCCAAGCATGATGAATCAACGGAGTGGGAAAAGCTTAACTTTACAGGAAATGGAAATGCGAGGTGATTCCATACCAAAAAAAAACAAAAACATGCCTTGAATTAAAATTTTACAAATATGCACTGTAATACTACCTTAACCAAAGATGAAATAATCAGATACAGCAGACAGATACGTCTCGCTGAAGTAGGTAAGGAAGGCCAAAAGAAGATAAAGGGAGCATCGGTACTTGTTGTTGGTGCAGGTGCATTAGGGTGTCCGGTACTTCAATATCTTACAGCTGCCGGAGTTGGTACTTTAGGTATCGTGGATAATGACTGGGTCGATGAGACCAATTTAAACCGGCAGGTACTTTATTCGTTAAAGGATATAGGTAAACCTAAACCTCTGGCAGCCAGAGAAAGGCTAAAACTATTGAATCCGGAAGTTACCTTCAATGTGCATTTTATAAGGCTGGATAAAGAATCTGCATTGAAGATTATTTCTCAATATGATATAATTGTTGACTGCACTGATAATTTTGCTTCGCGTTACCTGATAAATGATGCTTGCGTCATACTAAATAAACCATTAGTTTATGGTGCAATCCATAAGTTTTCCGGGCAATTAATGGTGCTGAATTACAAAAATGGTCCCACACTCAGATGCCTTTATCCTGAAGCTCCACATCCTCTTGAGGTTCCATCATGTGAAGAATTTGGGGTTATTGGTTCTATCCCTGGAATAATAGGTTCTTTACAGGCAACGGAAGTATTTAAAATCATCCTTGGACTGGATGGAATTCTTTCCGGTAAACTATTTATGATTGATACATTGAATTTCAATACATGGATTTCTTCCTTTGAAAGGAATCCTGATTTGGCTATGATTACTGAACTCGGAGAATATGAAGATAATAGCTTATGTGATAATAAATCGGTTAAAGAAATTTCTTCAGATGCACTCAGGAAAATGATTTCAGAAAACCAGAAAATTCTGATAATTGATCTCAGAGACAAAGAAGATAAAGATGACATCGGGTTTAAAACAGTTTCCATCCCTTATTATGACGTCAGCAGAAAGGTCAAACTTTTTTCCGGTAAAGAAGCGGTTGTTTTTTATTGCCGTTCAGGAAGCAGAAGTACAACGGTTATAAACTATCTTCAAAAAGTACATAAGATGGAGAACCTATACAACCTGGTTATTTAATGCTTTTCTTTTATCTATATACTTATGCAGATATATAATAGCCTTAAACTATGATATTCCAACGGGTCTGAGGAGTATATCCTGAAAATCTTTATTTTTGAATAATTTTTCATTAGTGTCCACTAAAAAT
>PLNF01000146.1 GCA_003141715.1 Bacteroidales bacterium
AAAAGCCGTTCGCGACATTATTGAAACTTTAGGTGGAAAAGTTACTGCATTTTATTTTTTAATTGAACTAGATGATTTTAAAGGTAGAAAACTTTTAGAAGGTTCTGATATAAAAATAACAACGAGTGTACATTATTAAAATAATAAATTAAATAGATTTTACAGCATTGTGGAAAAACAAGTGGCCTTGACCACATCTAGATGGAGTAGATTGACCACCTATCCCGGACAATAGTGAGCCTATTATTCTAGGGTAAAACTGAGCCGCTAGATTAACTAAAAATGACTAAGCCCGGTCTCAAAGTCCCAGCTGTACTATTGTTAATTAATATGCTGACATATAAACAGTTAGTATATAGTGGGAGTTCCTTTTTTAAAAGTAAAGATATTTTTGATCAAGCTGAAAAAAATATGGACAAGAGTACTTACTTTGAAAAACTTGAGGAATTAAGAAATATTGGAGAGATTTCAAGAACGAGAAAAGGAGAATATAAATAGATAATTATCTTATCAAAATCTAAAAGAAATTGATATCACAGGATAATACTTATTTTGAACATGATTAAAAGTAAGAGAAGGGTTTAAATGGATAATCGAACCTGAAATTCTGTGATTAATCACTGTAACAATTTCTTTATTCCTCCTATGACCTATTATCCAGATTGGAATCCCTCCTATCATTGCAACTGTCCCCATCAAAATTGAGCCTATAAAAATATCATAGGGAATCAAAGAGGCTGAATTCCCCGTTGACATTGAAGATAGGATATCTGTTATAGATAATATTATCAATCCCGTTGTACCCACTGAGACACTTGCAATGCCTCCGATTGTTAAAGCTTTTCCAATGTTCTTTAAATTCTTAGATTTTTGAAATAATAGTGACAATTCCTGTTGACTCAAATCAGAAAGGTCCTTGTTTTCATAGTACTTATCATACCACTGACCCTGCGAACTGAATATCAATACCCAACCAAATATTAACAAAATTACTACCCTTTTCATTAGTCATAATTTTTGTCGTTGATTATTAAGGTAGAATCAAATTTACATCATTTATTAACTGAAGTCAAATTAAATTCATCGTCCCTATTTGACTTTAAATGCACAAGATAAGTCAAAACAGATCTTAATTATATGCTTCCAAATCAATGCTAGGAAGTACTCCATCTTATTCTAATAGAATAATATAGCCTCTTCCTGTCTGAGAAAAATCTCGAGTGTGGTACAGGTACTTTTTTTAAACTACCCTCGTCATTCTAAAGATCTGAAAGATACCCCCCGTCTTCTCGTAGATAAATATTTGTTTCTCCAAACTATCTGGAAATTTTTACAGGATTAGAGAGTATCATGGTGTACGCCCTTCACACCCTCCCTTAGCTCTGTGATTTGGGAGATATCCGTGTGATCTGAGTTCACTCTTGGTTGTATGGATTTTTATTTTGCTTGTATCATTGTCTTTCTTAACTTTAACACAATTAATAACTAATATGACAAGTCTCATCCCAGGTTATGAATATGACATCTTCATCAGNNTACCGCCAGAAAGACAATAAGCACGATGGTTGGGTTACTGAATTTGTCGATAATTTGAAAGGAGAACTCGAGGCAACTTTTAAAGAAGAGATCAGTGTTTATTTTGACATCAATCCTCATGACGGACTCTTGGAGACTCACGATGTTGATGCCTCGCTGAAAGATAAACTAAAGTGTCTCGTCTTTATTCCAATAATCTCCCGTACCTATTGTGATCCTAAGTCCTTTGCATGGGAGCATGAGTTCAAAGCATTTGTAGAACAGGCATCTCAGGATCAATTTGGATTAAAGGTAAAATTGCCTAATGGCAATGTTGCTAACAGGGTACTACCAGTTCGTACTCATGATCTGGATAATGATGATATGAAACTTTGTGAATCAATCATGGGAGGTGTGCTTCGTGGAGTTGATTTTATCTATAAAGAATCAGGAGTTAACAGACCTATTTCACTAAAGGATAATGAGGAGAAAAACCTGAATAAAACTAATTACAGAAACCAGATTAACAAAGTTGCGAATGCAATAAAAGAAATTATTGTTGGATTGAAAACAGATTCATTTTTTTCTGGTAATGAACAAAAAGAAGTTCTTTCAACTAAATACATGCGAGCCTTTCAGGAAAAATCCATTGCAGTTTTACCGTTTGTGGATATGAGTCCAGAGAAAGATCTGGATTATTTTTGTGATGGCATGGCAGAAGAAATTATTAATGCTCTTGCACATAATGAGAACTTAAAAGTTATCTCCCGCACATCAGCTTTTGCATTCAAAGATAAGAATGAAGATGTACGTGAAATAGGCAAAAGACTTGGTGTTGAGACATTACTAGAAGGAAGTATCCGGAAATCTGGTAACCGCATTCGTATAACAGCACAACTCATTAATGTTAATGATGGATCTCATATATGGATTGATCGTTACGATCGTGAAATAAAAGATGTTTTTGCTACACAGGATGAAATATCCTTGGCAATCTTGGACAACCTGAAAGTTAAGCTTCTAGGTGAAAAGAAAACAATGATTGCTAAACTCCATTCTGAAATTATTGAAGCTTACAACCTTTATTTGAAAGGCACTTACTACTGGCAAATGTTGACAGCTGAAGGATACAAGAAAGCCGCAGAGTGTTTTCAGCAAGCACTCCAAAAGGATCCAAACTATGCTCTCGCTTATGCCGGATTAAGTTATGTTACCGCGTACAGCACTGGATGGGGAAATCTTCCGCCAAATAAGGGATTTCCCAAAATTATTGAGTATATTAATAAGGCTCTGGAAATAGACAATACTCTTGCGGAAGCCTACTCCGGGCTTGCAGGGATTAATTTATATTATTATTGGAACTGGAAGGAAGCAGAACGGAATTACAAACATGCTCTTCAGATAAATCCAAACTCTTCTCAGATACATTTGGATTATTCGAATTTCTTGACGTTTAATAGACGGCATGAAGAAGCCATCTCCGAAGCAAAACGGGCCCAGGAGCTTGATCCTCTTTCAATCTATATTAATACATATATGGGATTTGCTTTTGATTACGCTGGCCAATATGACAGAGCAATAGACGAATATCGGAAGACCCTTGCAATAAATCCGAATTACTTCATAACACACTATCATCTCGGGAGAGCTTATTCTGGAAAAGGAATGATCAAGGAATCTATAACTGAATACGAGAAAGCAGTTGACATTTCAGATGGAACACCATTACCAATATCAGTCCTTGCATGTGGTTATTATCTTATAGGGAAAAAAGATCAGGCAGACAAATTATTTGAAAATTTATTAAAGAGAGCTGAGGCCGAATATGTGCCTGCAACAACCATTTATCTGATCTATAGAATCAGGGGAGAAGAAGTAATGGCTTTGAATTGGCTGAAGAGAGCCTGTAATGAACATGATATATTGCTCCCCTGGTTCAGGGCTCATCCTTTTCTTATTCCTGAAGGATCGAGTTATATGAAACTGTTAGAAGAAATGGGTCGGGGTTTTTAGTTGGTAAAAGTCTGATCCATTTTCATCACAAGGAGTAAAGCCGTTGACGTTGATCATAGTCAGGTTGAATTAACTGACCTCTAAACTCGGAGTTAAATATTTGTTGTTTTGTTATGTTAAGAGCAATTTGACCGGTCAAAGCGGTCAATATGTCAGTTTTTTGTAATAAGATTCCATCCATCTGAGTTAATTCTTAGATGGATGGTATATTATTAATAAAATTAACAGCTATTTAATTTCTCTGGTGTATCTTTGATAAAGGATTAAAGTGTTATTGTACTATCATAATCATTAATTTATGAAAACACAAAAACATTTTCTTGTTCTTCTCTATCTTTTCTTGCCTTTTATATCTTTTTCTCAGGGTTTTCTGATTACTCCTCCCAAACTGGAATTCGATGGCAAGCAATTGCTCATTTCCTATGATCTTATAAACAAAAGTCAAACAGAACAATTCTATGTATGGGTTGAAATGGAGAAGAAAAATGGTGAGCCTGTCGGGATGAAATCTATTTCAGGAGATGTTGGAGATAATATTAAAGCGGGTAATAACAAGCAGATTAGCTGGATACCGGGAAAAGATTCCGTATTTCTAAACGAAATGGTTTTTGTTGAAGTTAAAGCTGAGAAATATGTCAAATCTTTCAACAAAGGCTCAATGATACTTTTATCAACAGCTGTTCCGGGATTGGGACAGACAAAGATAAGCAAAGGGAAACCATACTGGCTGACGGGAGTAGCCGCTTATGGAGCCCTGGCCGGTGGTTTCATTCTTCACAATAAATACATTAAGACTTATGATTCCTACAAAATTGAAGAAGATCCTTTAATAAGAAATAATCTGTTTAATCAGGCTCAAAAACAGATGAATCTTTCTAATGCATTGATTGTCTCCGGAGCAGCCATATGGGTTGCAAATCTCTTATGGGTGGCTGTAACACCGGATAAGTACAAACCCTTTCAACACATAAAGCTTACAGTAGATCAATCAGCCGGCCCTTATAAGGGAACTACGTTATTCTCATTGAAATTAACCTATTGATTATCATCGAAATGAAAAAGTCAATTTTTGTTTTAATACTTTGCATTTCGCAGATGATGAATATTTCCGCACAGATTGTCAGCAGCGGAAAGGTTTCTGTTCTCATAAATAATAAACAGAAACCGGAAGTTAAGCAGAATAAGCCACCTGTTATTGAGCCAAACAACACCATTGTGCAGCCTGCAGCTTCCATGGAGTTGCCGATTGCCGGGGGAAAATATTATGCACTGATAATTGGAATAAGCCATTACGACGACCCCCTGATAAATGAACTTGACAAACCAATCAAGGATGCTGAGTTGTTTTATAATACAATTACTACAAGGTACACTTTTGAAAAAGAAAATGTTAAGCTACTTCGTAATGCGACGATGTCAGAGATGGTGGATGCCCTTGATTTTTATGCAAAAAGGGTTACCTCTGTTGATAATTTTCTGATTTTTTATGCCGGGCATGGAGTATGGGAAGCTTCTTCGGAGATTGGCTTCTGGCTTCCATCCGATGCCAGGAAGAGCAGCAAACTTGCGTGGTTCAGAAACAGCACGCTCCGTGATTATCTCCGTGAGATAAAATCAAAACACACTTTGCTTGTAAGTGATGCCTGTTTTGGCGGTTCAATATTTAAGTCGCGCAGTGCTTTTACGGATGCTACGCTTGCAATAAATATGCTTTACGAGTTACCCAGCAGAAAGGCAATGACGAGCGGAACCCTTACAGAGGTGCCCGATCAGAGCGCTTTCCTGAAATATATGATTGACAGATTGCAAAACAATTTTGAAAAATACCTCTCCTCCGAACAGTTGTTTGGGAAGTTCCGGATGGCTGTAATAAATAATAGTAATGTACTGCCACAATTTGGTGTGATCCAGGATGTAGGGGATGAAGGAGGAGATTTCATTTTTATCCTCAGATAATATAAAAACAGTTTTTCTATAATATTTACCGGTAACTCAATTGCCATGAAAAACAATGCTCCAAAGTTATTTTTTCTGTTGTGCCTTTTGCTGTGTTTAATAATTCCAGCAACCTGCAAGAAGCTTGAAAAGGAGATGTTGGTTACAACAGGAGCGGTATCCGGTATTTCGACCAATTCTGCAGAAGCTTCCGGTGATGTAATAGACCTGGGAGCCGGAGCCACCCAGCATGGACATTGTTATGCAACAACACCTAATGTAACTGTTATCGATTCAACAACAAAATTGGGGGTACCTCCAGCAGGCGGTTTTACAAGTTAGGTAAAAAACCTCGTAGCAGGGACAAAATATTACATCAAAGCATATTTAAGCAAAGGAAGTGTGACCGTATATGGGGATGAGATCTCTTTTACGACTGTTACAGCATCGGTTCCTACGCTGACGACTTCAGCGATTACATCCATAGCAGCAGCTTCAGCCAGCAGCGGCGGAAATATAAGCAGCGATGGCGGAGCTCCAATTACTGCGAGGGGAGTTTGCTGGAATACTTCAACGGGTCCAACCACAGCAAATAGTAAAACTACTGATGGAACAGGTTCAGGCAGTTTTACAAGCAGCCTGACAGGATTAACAGCTAATACGACCTATTATGTCCGGGCATATGTAACAAATATTGCTGGAACAGCTTACGGGGATGAAATAAACTTTACGACAAATGCCCCTACACTTCCCTCAATATCTACGACATCAATATCAGGAATAACTCAAAATACTGGTGCCAGTGGCGGAAATATAAGCAGTGATGGCGGAGCCCTTGTAACTGCTAGGGGTGTTTGCTGGAATACCTCAACAGGGCCTACAATAGCTAATAGCAAAACTACCGATGGAACAGGTACAGGTAGTTTTACAAGTAGCCTGACTGGACTTACTATTAATACCACTTATTATGTCCGGGCCTATGCAACCAATAGCGTTGGCACAGCTTATGGAAATGAAATAAGCTTTACGACAAATGCCCCTTCACTTCCCTCAATATCTACGACATCAATATCAGGCATAACTCAAAATGCCTCTGTCAGTGGAGGGAATATAACCGATGATGGCGGAGCCACCGTTATAGCACGTGGAGTATGCTGGAAGACAACCGCCAATCCTACAATTACTGATCTTAAAACAATTGATGGATCCGGGACTGGTTCATTCTCCAGTAATATAACCGGGCTATCTCAATTAACAGCATACCATGTAAGGGCTTATGCAACTAACTCTGCTGGTACTGCTTATGGTGCTGATGTTACTTTTACTACAATATGCGCTCCTACTATTAATACTACAACGGTCTCATCAATTGCTATTACCACTGCTACCTCCGGTGGCAATGTTACTTCAGATTGCGGGTCACCAGTAACGGCTCGTAGTGTATGTTGGGACACATTCAATAATCCTACAATCGCCGATCCAAAAACAATCGATGGATCCGGGACGGGTTCATTTACAAGTAATATAACCGGGTTGACGCCAGGAACTTTATATCATGTCAGAGCTTATGCTACTAACGCTGGAGGTACTGTCTATGGAACTGATGTATCGTTTTCAACATTATGTCTTCCCTCAATCACTACTACAGCACTCTCGTCAATTACTGCTACCACTGCGACCTCAGGTGGAAATGTTACATCAGATTGCGGGTCAACAGTAGTAACACGTGGAGTATGCTGGAGCACATCTGCTAATCCTACGATTGCTGATTCAAGAACATATGATGGCTCAGGGATTGGTTCATTTGCCAGTAATATAACAGGGTTAACGCCAGGAACCACATATCATGTAAGAGCTTATGCTACCAACGCAGCAGGTACAGCCTATGGAGCTGATGTTGCATTTACCACAGTAGGCCTTCCCTCTATAACTACTGCACCAATATCATCATTTACAAACGGATCAGCTACATGTGGTGGGAATATAACAAGTGATGGAGGAGCTCCTGTTACTACGAGAGGTATTTGCTGGAGTATTGCTCCAGGTCCGACAACTTCGAATAGTAAAACATCTGATGGTACAGGTATAGGTAGTTTTGTCAGTAGTTTGACTGATTTATTGGGCAATACAACTTATTATGTTCGTGCTTATGCGGTTAACAGTGTTGGAAAAGTTTATGGAAACGAAATAACATTCACAACTCTTTCACCATCTGTACCTACTTTAAGTACTACTTCAATAACATCAATTACAACTACAACAGCTACCAGCGGTGGAAACATAGCTAATAGTGGAGGATCTCCTGTGACCTCCCGTGGTGTATGCTGGCGTACAAATGCCAATCCTACTATTGCTGATGCAAAAACAACTGATGGGATAAGTACAGGTTTATTCACGAGCTCTTTGACTGGATTAATCGCAGGTACAACTTATCATGTCAGGGCTTATGCAACCAATTCAGTAGGCACAGCATATGGGGAGGATATGACTTTTACAACAATTTCACCCACTGTCACCGATATAGATGGGAATGTATATGATGCAATAACCATTGGGGGACAAATCTGGATGAAAGAAAATTTGAAAACCGTAAGATACAACGATGGGACAACCATACCATTGCAAACAGACAATACAACATGGTACAATCTGACTACAGCGGCTTATTGCTTTTACAATAATGATCCAACGACTTATAAGGACACCTACGGCGCTTTGTACAACTGGTACGCAGTTAACACTATGAAGCTTTGCCCCACAGGCTGGCATGTCCCCGCCAACGCTGAGTGGACAACACTCATTAACTTTTTAGGAGGAGTACAATTGGCAGGAGGGAAAATGAAAGAAGTCGGTACAACCCATTGGAATAGCCCCAACACAGGCACTAACGAAAGCGGCTTTACGGCGCTTCCCGGCGGTGACCGTGAATACAATGGTTTATTCGGCTGGATAAATATCATGGGTTACTTGTGGTCAACTACAGAGTTCGGTACGACCTCCGGATGGCAAATTATGATATCATACAGTTCTGATAATGCAAATCAAAATTACGACTATTTGAGTTTTGGTAAAAGCGTCCGCTGTTTGAGGGATCAATAGACTATGTGATTATTTGATAAAACCACCGAGGTAAAAAGGTGTTCGGGTTGCTCTCTTTATGTTGCATGTTGAAAATCTCATGTCTAAGGTATGCAACATAAATCGCAACCCTCACTATTGATAAGTGCGAGCCTGCTGCAGCCAATTTAAATCGGCACTACCCCACTTCATATGCCGAAAATTTTCTGCTACTCGCCACGGCTCGCGCCAGCCGGAAGATGATTAAGGGTATTTGGGAAGTTATTTGTTAGACAAATGATATAGAGTCTTAAGAAAACTGTATTGTATAAAAAGTATGTAATAATATTAATAAGTTAAAAAAAAGGTCTTAATTTAAAAACAAGGACTAATATAAAATAATTATCATCTGTTATTACACGGCTTATATATTGCACTTGTTGCAAAATCGACAATTAATGCAGGCCAAAATATCAAAATGTCAGCAATTAAAGCACCGACATGAACTTCTCTCGCAGGTTGTCCAACGGCAGGTTTAGTCCTCTGACAGGTTGATGCTGGGCCACAAAATATAATTGCACAAGAAGGTAGAATAACGATTAATAAAAACATTAATCCTAAAAACATAATTTTAATTTTTTTCATAGCAAAAAAGATTTAATTAATAAATGAAAAAAAGTTCAGAACTTTTTTATTACAGTAGTCCCTGATATTTGGTCGTGCCATATTTGTTTTTTGTCGTTTAAAAAGATACTTAAACCTTCAAAAGGAATGAATCTGCTTAATGTTCTTACAAAAATTTTTAATAAAGAGGGTCTATTTAAGGAATTATTATCAACAACTTTTGTTTTTGTAATTAGCTTACCTATTGTAGTTGAGGTTAATAATTCAAAAATAAAATAATATGAAAAGTATAATATAAATGTAATTAATCTGTTGTTTTGAGGGCTATATACTTTAAATGAAGGCAGATAATTTTTTAATATTAATATTACAATTATTGCAATAATTGTAAATGCTAACATATCTATTAAGAAATTAATAAATCGTGTAGAAATTTTAATTTCATTTTTTTTCATTATAATAAATATTTAGTCTATTTACTTGTCAGACTTGATTTAAACAAATATAGAAAATATTTATAATATAAGTCAAATATATTTCACACCTATTCTTGTAAAGTACAATAATGCTAATGTGTGTGTTTATTGTAGGATTGTTTAGCTGATAGTTGATCCTCCCTTAAAAGTGGCAGTATGTGCCCTTGTACGTAGGTGAATAATTGGTGTTATTCCCTACTGGCTGGTACTCTGCTATCAACTCAGTATCTAAAGGGCTTTCAGGCGGTTTCTTTTTTATCAGGTACTCAAAATGTTCATAAATGCTCCTCTAACAGAGTGAAAAATCCGTTTAAGGACAATAGCTGGAAATCATATAAATTAATAGTAAGTGCAATTGGAGCTTTTTAAAACTACTGAAAATCAACAGTGCTAAATCCATCCATCAGGTCTAAAAGATTTTGTTGGATGGATTTTTTTGAGTTGCATTTTGTTTAAACAAATTGTAAATTTGATAATGTTCATATTTTGAGAAAGTTAAACATAAAATGATACCACATGAAAAATATGATCAGAATTTCAGAAGTAATCCTATTACTCATTTTATTTAACTCATGTAAAAAGGATAGGCCTACACTACCTACTGTTACAACAACAGCAGTGACAGAAATTTCTTATACAAATGCTACTTCAGGAGGAGATGCGACAAACGACGGAGGAGCTCCTATCGTTTCCAAAGGTGTATGTTGGAATACAACAGCAAATCCAATAGCATCAAACAGTAAAACTACGGACGGAACAGGTACGGGAACATTTACAAGTTTAATAACCGGATTGACTACCGGCTCAACTTATTATGTTAGAGCTTGGGCCAAAACCAGCGTAGGAATTTCTTATGGAAATGAGATAAGTTTTGCAACAAATCCCTTTACGGATCCGATTTTTTACAACAATAATGGTAAAATAATAAATGCTGTTTGTTACGGTCCATTTCGAGACGGGCAAGCGCCGGGTAGTGTTCTCACTGAAACTCAGATAAAGGAGGATTTGCTGATAATAAAAAACCATTGGGATGCAATCCGTTTGTATACTTCCGACGACAACAGCGAAAAAATTTTGAAAGTGATTTCAGATAATAGCATTGACCTTAAAGTGATGTTGGGAATCTGGATTTCGGGAAAAACGCCGATAGACAATGCCTCTCAGGTTGATAGAGCAATTGTTTTGACTAATACTTATCGCAATATTGTTCAGGCTGTTAGTTGTGGAAATGAAATTTTTATAAGTCCGGAATCAGATATTTATGTTTCGAATACAAACGAAATTGCCGGATATTTGAATAAAATTCATGACCAAACTACTGCTCTGGTTACTATTGACGATCTGTATTCCGTTTGGTTAGACCCTAAATATAGCGATATGGTAGCACTTCAGGATTTTCTTGCAGTACATATCTATGGACAAGCGTCTAACGTTTCCCTTGAAAACACTGTATCATATATAAATGACTCATTTAACGAGTTGAAAACACAGTTTCCTCAGAAACAAGTATTGATTACAGAAACCGGCTGGACAACCAGCAAAAATGCCGGACAATTTAATCCCGTTACCGTTGCCGATGAAGTTTCGCAAAAACAATTTTATACGGAATGTCAAAAATGGAGCAATTCAAATAAAGTACCCATTTTTTATTTCGAAGCATTTAACGAGCGTTGGAAAGGAGCAACAGCAACCGAAGCCGAAACAAACTGGGGTTTTTACTATGCCAATCGTACACCGAAATTAGTGTTTCAAGTGGGAAAATAAATTTGTTTTCGGTAATACTAAGGTTTAATTTTAATAGTTCTTAAATGCGCTTTTTAAAATTGAAATAAAAATTTGGAGATCAGTGCCCACTTTAAAACCTGGGCGACATCTAAAAACCAAACAAGTAGGACAAAATTTAATAAAGAAACAAAATGAAAACATCTATTAGAGTATTTCATTGGTTACCACGGATTATCTGCATTTTGGCTATTCTCTTTGTTAGTATATTTGCAACCGATGCTTTTGCACCTGGCCTCACTATCTGGCAACAGCTTGGAGGTTTCTTGATCCAGCTCATCCCATCCTTTATCTTACTGGCTTTTCTTATTGTGGCTTGGAAATGGGAACTTATTGGTGGCATTATCTTTGTGGTGATAGGCCTTGTCACGAGCCCACTTGTCTTTATGTTGAATCATAATAGGAATCACTTCTCCATTGATACAAGCCTAAAAAACGTCCTTATAATTACTTTCCCATTCATCGTTGTAGGTGTTCTTTTCATTATAAGTAATTCACTGAAGAAAAAGAATCTTAAGAAAGCATGATAATTCAAACAGCATACATCATGCTGTATAAATGTTAATTAAGGTTACCAGAACGTTACTATGGAGTGCAAAGTATCGTAATGGTAAGTTGTGTGTGTCTTTTGGCTATTTATCAAACCAGAACCCCAGTAACCAGGCATTTCAAAGGAGGTTGCAGTGAAGAAAGAACGATAATTGAATTTATAATTCGGAATATTGTATTACAATTGAAATTTACTTTTAATTTTGACGTTTGTTTTATCGCTTACATTGATAAATCTGGATAAGCTGATTGTTTGACAAGCAAAAGATCACGGAGTTCATTTAAAAATAAATTATTATGCTAGATTTTAGTAGCCCAATGCACCTGATATTAATACTCCTTGTAGTAGTGTTATTATTTGGCGGGAGAAAGATTCCCGAATTGATGAAAGGAATAGGGGAAGGGATGAAAGAATTCAAAAAGGCATCGCGTCTTAATGATGAACCTGAAAAAAAGGAGACTGAAGTAAAAGACTCTGAGATTAAAGTCCCGGAGAAAAAATAATTGGAGGTCTTCTGATAGTAAAATTTCCTGTATTATTCAATATGGGATTTTATTTATGTATAAGAAAGGGTGATTTTGAGCTCTCTCTTCCTGTTTTATATTCAGAAAAATAGTAATGTTGTTTAAGGAATTATAGAAAATCTAAAGGATTGGTATTTCTTCAGGTAATAGAAAAACATATATAGTATCTTGGTATTAATATTGATGAGGAGAATAAAAAAAATTTTGCTGACCATTTTATTTATAATACTCCTGATTCTGATGTTAAAAATTGTATCAGTTCTGGGAAAAGTTATAGGTTTGCTCGTTCTGTTAGTAGTAGTCCTGTTATTTGGAAGTCTGCTGATTTAAAAATTCAAACAGTGGAAATTTGTCTAACTTTGGATTATATAAAGAGTGCTGTAAAATCTTTCAATATAAAAGACAATTCGTTTTGACAGTTCATTATCAATAATGTAATCATAATAAAAAAGGAAAATGACCTATAGACCTTTAAAAGAACGTTACGATAATATGAATTACAGGCGCTGCGGAAAAAGCGGAATCAGATTGCCTGAAATTTCACTGGGTTTGTGGCATAATTTTGGATCTGTTGATGTTTTTGAAAATTTCAGGAAGATCCTTTGGAGAGCTTTTGATGCCGGAATAACTCATTTCGACCTGGCAAATAATTACGGCCCGCTTCCCGGATCAGCAGAGGAAAATTTCGGAATAATCCTGAAAAAGGATTTCAGCTATTTACGAGATGAAATGATCATATCAACTAAAGCAGGTTGGGAAATGTGGCCTGGCCCTTATGGCGATTTCGGTTCACGAAAATATCTGCTTTCAAGTCTCGACCAGAGTCTTAAGCGAATGAATCTGGAGTACGTTGATATATTCTATTCGCATCGTCCCGATCCGGAAACTCCACTCGAAGAGACAATGGGAGCGTTGGCTCAGGCGGTTCACCAGGGAAAGGCGTTGTATGCGGGGATTTCAAGTTACCCTGCTGATCTTACAAAAAAAGCTGCAGAGATACTTAAAGAGATGCATGTTAATTGTCTTATTCATCAACCCAGGTATTCAATGTTTAACAGATGGGTTGAAAATGGTCTGCTAGACGTGCTTGAAGAAACGGGAATAGGCTGCATCCCGTTCTCCCCGCTGGAACAGGGATTACTTACCAACAAATATCTGAAAGGTATACCTGTTGATTCAAGAGCGTACAAACCACACGGATTTCTGAAAATTGAAGATGTAACCGGACAAAGAATTTCAAAAGCAAAGCGACTTAACGAGATCGCAGCAAAACGTAATCAATCTCTCGCCCAGATGGCGATAGCCTGGCTGCTAAAAGATCCACGGGTAACATCAGTACTTATTGGCGTAAGTAAAGTTGAACAGCTGGATGATAATCTTAAAACACTTAATAATCTTAATTTCAGTGAGGAAGAGCTGAAGAATATTGAGTTTATCCTGAACGAAAAATGAATATTAAATTAAAGAGATTTTTTTTAAATCCTTTCAATCTCTTACTGACTGCCTGGGGAATTTTAAACCTGTTGCAGGCCCGGTTTACCACATTAAATAATGATGAAGCATATTACTGGATGTATTCAAAAAACCTTGCATGGGGATATTTTGATCATCCTCCCATGATCGCATTAATGATCAGAATCGGGTATTTTTTCTTTCACAACGAACTGGGAGTAAGGCTTATTGTTGTATTGAGCCAGTTACTTGCTTTTTGGATAATATGGCTGCTTACCAATAAAGAACAACATAAGAAAAAAGAGAACATTTTGTTGTTTTTTATAATAGCCGTGATACTACCAGTTTGTAATATATATGGATTTATCTCTACTCCTGATGCCCCACTGATACTATTCTCAGCGATTTTTCTCCTGGCATATAAACGGTTTTTAGAGAATGAGATCTGGCAGAATACACTTTTTCTTGGTATTTCAATAGCTGCCCTGATGTACAGTAAATATCATGGTGGACTTTTAATTATACTTGTCATCCTTTCAAACCCTGCGTTACTGAAAAATTTCAAATTCTATTCAGCAGCATTTCTCTCCTTATTATTATTCTTTCCACATCTTTTCTGGCAATATTCAAACGATTTTCCCTCAGTCAAATATCATCTGATCGAAAGAGTATCTGCTTTTAATCCAAGGCATGTTCCTGAATATCTGGCAAGCCAGTTTTTCTTTAATAATCCGTTTATCCTTGTGTTATTAATATGGATTATGATTAAAGTAAGGTCTAAGAATTTGTTTGACAAGGCACTATACTATATTTTTGCAGGGTTTTTAATATTCTTTTTCATTTCAAGCTTTCGTTATCGTGTTGAGCCGCAATGGACTGCTCTGATAAGCATTCCTATGATAATTATTTTGCTTAACAATGTTGAATATAAATCCTGGATCAGAGGTTATCTAAAATGGATCGCAATTATTCTGTTTCCTCTTTTTCTATTGGCCAGGTTAGCATGTATGGTTGATTTTTTGCCAGTGTCCTTTTTTAAAAATGAGTTTCATAAAAAGAAACAGTGGGCCAGGGATATAAGTATGCTTGCGGGCGACCGGCCCGTCGTATTCACCAATGCGTATCAACGCCCATCGGTATATACATTTTATACGGGGAAATTTGCGCATACCCTCGATAACATGTCTTATCGAAAAACACAATATGACTTATGGGATTTTGAAGAAAGGGTCCACGGCAAGGAAGTTTTATATGTTCCGCACTTTTTTGCAGATGACTATAAGGAGAATCTGACCAAACAGATACTGTCTGACGGCGACTCTGTTTTTGTAAGAGTTTATAAAGATTTTCAGTCGCTGCAACGGGAATGTGTGATATTAAATGATGATCAATATACATTCAGCAGAACCGGAGTTAATACAATTCATTTAAAGATCTTCAATCCATACCCCTTTATGATCGACTTCAGGCATAAAGAATTACCGGTAGTTTTCCAGATAGCATTCATAAAGAAAGGGAATATGGAGGTTAAAGAGAAACTCGAACTGCCTGATAATATTTCAAAATTGAACGTGGGGGATACAATTTCAGTAGATTGTAAGTTCACTATTGAAGATTTGCCGCCAGGTAGCTATGAGCTTGCTATTTGTTCAGAGACCGGAATTCTATATGACACATATAACAGTAAATTCAAAAAAGCAAAAATCAATGAGTAAAATTGAGGTAATAGTTAGCTGTGAAATTCCATAGTGATGTTACCATAATAGCAAGGAATTTGGCAAAATAAAACCTGAGTTTCTTTTCAAACAGATAGATAACCAGGTTATTAATAATAAGACCAATTAACGAAATTATTAAGAATGTACTGTATTCAAGAAGAACTTTTGGATTATTGCTCTGAAATGTCCAGAACCTGTTAAACAGATAATTTGAACTGGCAGCTATTGTGAAACCGGCTGAGTTTGAGATGTATCTGTTTACTTTGAGTTTTTCTTTAAGTAGAATGGTTATTGAAAAATCAACAATCATTCCCGAAAACCCGACAATTATAAATTTTAAAAACTTGAAGATCATTCGGAAGTTTTAATATTTCGGCAAGGTCCAGCCATTGTGGTATTCAGGGACGATAAATTTGTTAGCTGTACTTGTCTGAAACGCCTGCTTTGTATCATCCCAGCTTACCTTTTCGCCTGTGCGGAATGCAATATTACCCATCTGGGCAACAAGGGCCACATCCCTGCCTACATTAATACCTGCATTAAGTTTCCGGGGTGTATTGTTTTTCAGACAATCGAGGAAGTTCTTTACATGAAGATCAAGGCCGACACCAACATTCTTCTGGACAGGAAGTTCTTCAATTCTTTGTTTCTCAGGGATTACCTCCCAGCCGTTACGGTCGAGAACCAGCGTACCATTTTCTCCAATATATGACATTCCGTGAGGTCTTTTCCAGTTTCCGAGACCTATACCTATTGTGTGCTCCCAGATCATAGTAAAATCCTTGAAATCATAAACTGCTGTCATAGTATCCGGAGTTTCCATAGCATCATCGGGAAAGGCATATTTACCACCGATCGCCATTACAGATTCCGGAACAGTTTTTCCCATTCCATATAAAATATAATCTATTAGATGAACTCCCCAGTCAGTCATAACTCCTCCGGCATAATCCCAATACCATCTCCATGTTAAGTGGAAACGGTTTTTATTAAACGGACGTTTTGGAGCCGGACCTAGCCACATATCATAATCCACTCCGTCGGGAACCGATGAATCGGGGACTTTAGGAACGGCCCCTTTCCAATCTACGTACGACCATGCCTTGCAAGTGCGGATACGACCAAGTTTTCCTGATTTCAGATAATTTATTGCATCAACAAAATGGGGTTGGCTTCTTTGCCATTGGCCTACCTGTACAATCTTTCCGTGTTTTTTAACGGCTTTCTGCATTATGTTTATTTCGGCAATGGATTTCCCGATCGGTTTTTCAACATAGGCATGCTTACCTGACTCGAGAGCATCAACCAGAATCAGACAATGCCAGTGGTCGGGCGTTCCAATTATGACGACATCAATATCTTTATTCTCGAGCATCTTGCGGTAATCGACATAGAGTTTAGGTTTTGGGAAGCCAAGTTTAACCAAAGCATCGGTACGACTGTTCAGAACATTTCGATCTATATCGCATAATGCAACACACTCTACCTCAGGGTTATTCAGGAATGAAGTAAGGTCATTAAATCCCATGCCATGTGCACCAATGAGGCCGACATTTATCTTATCATTTGGAGAAACACCTATCCTGGCTTTTGAAAGTGAATTAAAAGGAATAACACTTCCTGCAGCCAGAACTGAGGCTGTCTTGATGAAATCTCTTCGAGTGGAACTCATGATGGATTGATTTATATGTCTGGCAAGGTAATATATTAATTCAAAATGGTCAATCGGCAAATTATTAAAATTCATTAAATGGGATTTAAATATAATGATATAATAAATGTAGATGCACCCAGTTGGACGCACATATTGTAAATTGATTTAATTATTGTTGGTTTGATAATAAATTTCTAAATTTACTTCCTACACCTGTTTACAATATCTTGTTTTTCGCTGCATATAAAAATAAAGTGAAAGTGTAATTTTCAAATAGTATTTAAAATCAACACAATGAAAAATTTTAAACTTCTTTATGTTTTAGTTTTCTGTGGATTTGTATTTACGGTTAGTTCTGCTCAGATCCAGAATTCTGATAAGCCGATTCCTGCTGATCCGAATATAAGAATCGGTAAGCTGGATAACGGAATGACGTATTACATCAAGGCAAATAAAAAGCCTGAGAAAAGAATGGAATTAAGGCTTGCAGTAAATGCAGGATCCATATGTGAAACACCTGGACAGCAAGGTTTAGCTCACTTTTGCGAGCATATGTGTTTTAATGGCACCAAAAACTATCCCGGTAATAAAATGATCGACATGATGGAATCGCTTGGGGTTAAGTTTGGTGCAGATCTGAATGCATATACCAGTTTCGATGAAACAATTTATATGCTAAAAGTTCCTACTGACTCAATTGAGTGGATCAACAAAGGTTTCCGGGTATTGGCCGACTGGGCGCACCAGGTCAGTATGGAAGATAAAGAGATCGATAAAGAGCGGGGTGTGATAACTGAAGAGTGGAGGTTAGGTTTGGGTGCTGAAGATCGTATGCGAAAAAAATATATACCAATCATTTTGAAAGGGTCAAGATACGCTGAAAGACTTCCAATAGGTAAAATTGACGTGATAGAGAATTGTCCACATGATACCCTGCGGGCTTTCTATAAAACATGGTACCGTCCGGATCTGATGGCTGTTGTAATCGTTGGGGACATTGATCCGAATCTTGCTGAAGAAAAAGTGAAAGCATACTTTGACAGTATTCCAAAAGCACACAATCCCAGAACCAGGCTCGAATATAATGTTCCTGATAATGATGAACCATTAATTAGTGTGGCAACAGACAAGGAAGCTTCGGGTTATAATGCTACAATTTTTTATAAACATCCTAAATCAGATAATGTGACATATACTGATTATCGGAACCAGTTGATGAGATCAATATATACCGGTATGTTAAATAATCGTCTCGAGGAGATTGCTCATAAACCCGAAGCTCCTTTCTTATATGCCGGAGCAGATTATGGACCATTTGTAAGCCGTTCACTTGATGTTTATTCTTTATATGTAGGAGCAAAGGAGAACCAGATTGAAAAAAGCATTGAAGACATTCTGACTGAGAATGAAAGAGTGCATCAGTTTGGTTTCACTTCAACTGAACTTGAACGAGAGAAAAAAGACCTTCTTTCGATGTACGAAAAGTTGGCAAAAGAGTCTGATAAAACCGAATCAGTATCATATACCGACGAATTTATCAGAAACTATCTGACTCAGGAATGTATTCCCGGTATACAGAAAGAATTTGAGATAGTAAAAGAATTTCTTCCTGGCATAACTCTGGAAGAGATAAATAAACTTGGTCAAGAATGGACCACCGATAAAAATATGGCTGCTCTCATTACTGCACAGCAGAAAGAAGGTGTCAAAGTTCCTACTGAGGAGCAGGTGAAAGATATTATCAAATCAGTAAAGACAAAGAAAATTGAAGCCTATGTTGATAAAGTTTCAGATGTTCCTCTTTTAGCTGTACCGCCTGCTGGCTCGAAAGTGGTTAAAAGAACAGATGATCAAAAATTTGGATTTACTGAACTGACTTTTGGGAATGGGGTTAGAATGATCTTAAAAACGACTGATTTTAAGAATGATGAAATTGTTTTGTCAGCTTATAGTCCAGGAGGCATTTCATTATATCCCGATGGTGATGTAATGTCTGCAACTATAGCTTCTACAATAATTGTTCAAAGCGGGTTAGGGGATTATGATTTTACAGGATTGCAGAAAAAGCTTTCAGGGAATACTGCGAAACTTAATCCTTACATAAGCGATCTCAGAGAGGGTGTTAATGGAAACTGCTCTCCGAAAGACCTTGAAACAATGCTTCAGCTCAATTATCTTTATTTTACAAAAATCCGAAAAGATGAAAACGCCTTCAATGCTTATATCTCACGTATAAGGAACATGATAAAACCAATGAGGGCAAATCCACAGGTAATTTTCCAGGATACACTATCAAAGATAATTTCTCTCAATTCTCCAAGGGTTATTGCAGTACCTTCGGAGGCACAGATTAACCAGATTAATTTAGACAGGTTGATAAGCATCTTTAAAGATCGTTTTGCTGATGCCAGTGACTTTACATATCTCATGGCAGGCAATTTTAAAGTTGATGATGTGATTCCGCTTCTGGAAAAGTATATCGGAGGACTACCTTCAATAAAGAGAAAAGAGACATGGAAAGATGTAACTCCAGGATTTCCCAAGGGATTACTTGTAGTTGATGTACCAAAAAATTCTGAACCTCAGAGTTCAGTCGCCATGGTTTGGAAAGGCGATTTCAAATGGAATGATAAAGATCGCCAGGGATTCTCAATGCTGATGAATATACTGGCAATAAAATGCAGGGAATCAATGAGGGAAAACCAGGGCGGCGTTTATGGGGTAAGTGTTAATGGCAGCGCATCAAAACTGCCAAAACCAAATTACACTATTCAATCGATGTGGGGTTGTAATCCCGATAGTATTAAAATACTAACTCAGACAGTTTTGGATGAAATGGGAAAAATCAAAAAAAATGGTCCGTCTGAGGTTGATTTGAATAAAGTGAAAGAAACCTTAATCCGTGAGCGTGAAACAAAGCTCAAAGAGAACGGTTTCTGGCTGACCTCACTACAAAACCATTTCTTATTTGATGACAAACTTCTTACTCTTGAAGAATATAAAACTTTTATAGACTCTTTTTCAATTGCAGATATAAAATCAATTGCCAATAAATATTTAAATACGGGCAGTTACGTTGAGGTTGCCTTGACTCCTGCTCCAAAACCAGAATCAAAATAGCATATCTCTGTTAAAATATTAAGAAGGGGCTCTGATTGCGCCCCTTCTGTATTTTTATTTTAAAACAAACCGTGTAATTCTGCATTGATTTTATCAATAACCTCGCTGAGGTGATCGCTGTTATTGGGGAAATTATAATGATCGGCTTCAATTATAAGAACTTTCCCAAGATTGTATGTCTCCATCCATGCCTCATACCTTTCATTTAACCTTTTCAGGTAATCGATACGAATAGAACTTTCATATTCCCTTCCGCGTTTCTGGATTTGATTTACCAGTGTCGGTACGGATGCTCTGAGGTAAAGGAGAAGATCAGGCGGCTTTATCAGGGAGCTCATCATTTTAAAAAGAGAAGAGTAGCTATCGAAGTCACGGGTCGACATCAGTCCCATTGAATGAAGATTAGGTGCGAAAATGTAAGCATCTTCATAAATGGTCCTGTCCTGAATAATGGTTTTTTCCGATTTCCTGATTTCCAGGATCTGACTGAAGCGGGAATTAAGAAAATAGATCTGCAGGTTAAATGACCAGCGTTGCATATCTTCATAAAAGTCATTAAGATATGGATTTTCATCAACATCTTCATAATGAGCAACCCATCCGTATTGTTTTGCAAGCAGCCCTGCCAGTGTTGTCTTGCCCGATCCAATATTTCCTGCTATAGCTATGTGCATAGGTCCGAATATTATGTTTAACAATTATAAAATTAGTAAAAATTGATTCAGGTCTGACTTTTTATTCCTGCTATTATATAAAGGTCCTCAATATATTCACGTGAATTGGAAAGCCGCGGTACTTTGTTTTGTCCTCCCAGCTTATTTTTTGTCTTTAACCATTTATTGAAAGTTCCTCTGGGAACAGGCTTCACAACAGGCATAATAAGATTCAGGTCTTTAAATCGTTTGGCCTCGTAATCTGAGTTTACTGATTTTAGAGTGTTATCAAGGGCATTAATAAATATTGTCAAATCAGTCGGGACTTTTTCAAATTCAATTATCCATTCATGGGATCCTTTTGACACTGTATTCATAAACACAGGACCGGCAGTGTATTCTGCAATCACTGCATCCGTTGCCTTGCAGGCCGATTCAAGAGCCTTATCTGCATTGTCAATAATAACCTCTTCACCAAAAACATTAATGAAGTGTTTTGTGCGTCCCGATATCCTGAAACGGTAAGGATCAAGGCAGGTAAACACTATTGTATCTCCCATCATATATCGCCAGAGGCCGCCGTTAGTTGAAATGATAATTGCATAATTAACTCCTGTCACCACTTCCGCTACAGTATAAACCGGAGGATCATCGGAGTAAATTTTTTCTGCCGGGATGAACTCATAAAAAATTCCGTAATCAAGCATAAGAAGCATATCGCTGTTAAGGGGATCATCCTGAATTCCGAAGAATCCCTCCGAAGCATTATATGTCTCCATATAGTTCATCTGATCTCCGAGAATAAGTTTTTTATATTGTTCCCGATAAGGTGCAAAACTTATACCTCCATGAAAAAAAACTTCAAGATTAGGCCAGACATCGAGAAGGTTATTTTTCCCTGTAAAAGCGAGGATCTGTTTTATTAAAACAAGATACCATGAAGGAACTCCCGAAATACTTGTTACATTCTCATTAACAGTGGATTTTGTAATCAGGTTAAGCTTCTCTTCAAAATCTTCAAGAAGCGCAATCTTCTGTTTTGGAGTTCTGATAATATCGACCCAGAATGGAGCATTTTCAATAAGAATTGCTGAGAGATCTCCATATAATGAATCATTACTGAACTGATTCATTCTATGACTTCCTCCTAGAGTAAGACTCTTTCCCGAGAATATCCGTGTGCCGGGTCTTTGCATGGTATAGATTACCAGAATATCCTTTGCTGCCCTGTAATGACAATCTTCAAGAGCTTCGCGGCTCATTGGTATAAACTTGCTTTTTGCGGAGGTGGTGCCGGAAGACTTTGCGAACCATTTAATTTCCCCGGGCCATAAAAGATTAGTCTCTCCTTTACGGAGTCTTTCAACATAAGGAATTATATCCTCATATGTCTGCACCGGAAACCTTGATTGATAATCTTTAATGGAACCGATTGATGAGTAATTGAACTTTTTTCCCCATTCTGTTTTAGCAGCTTTTGCAAGAAGCCCGTAAAGAGCCTCCTGCTGGGTTTCGAACGGGTATTTTTTAAATATTTCTATCTGATTAATACGCTTTACATTCAGCCAGTTAATTATTGAAGGAATAATCGCCATTATATTATCAGTTTGACGTTTAAAGATAGATAAAAAAGTTCAGGGTGGTGATTAAAAATTCAGCTGAAAACCTCTTTCAGTACATCAAGAGATTTTATTTTTTTCAGGCCCGGAAGATGAAGTGAGTAGAATCTGACCAGTGTCTCAAGAATGTCATTCCTCATTTTCCCTGTGAGTGATATATTGCTTATGGAGCCATACGATGCCACAAAAAACTCAGCAAGAATATTTGTAATCTCTTCGGTTGCATAATTGCCATGAACAGGGGGTATTCGGACAAAAATGCCATTCACCATGTCAAAAAATGCATCCTCTTTTTCTAATCTCGGACCCGGTTCGAATCCAAGAAAACTGCTGAGTCCGGCCAGAAAAGCTATATGGAAATTTGCAAAGCCTTCTTTGCATTTGTCGAAATATATAATCGACTCTTCAATATAGTCGAACAGCTCATTATGAGGGCTTTCTTCTTTCAGAACAGATGTTAAAACTTCTCCAAGAAAAATTGCAACACAGCTTTTTTTAATATTAGAATAGATATCATAAGGAGTGAACGAAACAGAAAATTCTTTCAGGGTCTGCATTTCGCGTGATGCCTTGTAGTATAACTCCATATCAAGGATGAACAATGGTTGAAAGAGGATATTATGTTTCCCTGTCTTCCTGTTTCGCATTCCTTTTATGAGGAACGATTGTCTGCCGAATTTTCGTGTATATATCTGGGTAACAATACCTGAATCGGTGTATTTTATCTGATGAAGTATTATCCCCCTGGTTTTCTCAAGCATGATAATTTGAGGTATTTCACAAAATTATTATATTTACTGATCAATCAACTCTATTATGTCAGTAACTAATATTGAAGAGCTTGTAAAGAGGATTGCCAGGCTTGCCAAACAGAACCAGGAGCTTGAAGAGCATATCAAGAAACTGGAAAAGATGAATGAAAAGCTGGTCAGGGACAATGAGAAGCTCAAGGGTCTTTATGAAAAGGTGTCTCCTGAGGGGTTGAAGGAAATGAGTGAAGGAGAGAAGAAAGAAAGGTCGCTTAAATTCAATATGGCGACAGTTCTGTTCGCTGATATCCATGGTTTTTCAAGGCTTGTTGAGAGGATGGATTCCACATCAGTTATGGATGAACTTGATGAGATACTTGTGGAATTTGAAGCCATTGTCACCAGATATAAAATTGAAAAAATCAAAACCATAGGCGATACATATATGTGTGCCGGAGGAATACCGGTTAAAAATATAACAAACCCTGTCGATGTGGTCATGGCTGCCATAGAGATGAGAAATTTTCTTGAAAAATATGAAATAAACAAGAGAGGAGTTATTAACCGGATATGGGATTTGAAGATTGGCATTCATTCAGGACCTGTGACTGCAGCAATTTCGGGAAGGAAGAAAATCAATTATGATATTAAAGGAGATACTGTAAATACCGCAAGTCGTATTGAAGCTGTTTCTGATAGCGGGATGATCCTGATTTCTGTTATGACTTATGAACTCGTAAAAGAGTTTTTTGATTGCGAGTACTTTGGTAAACTCCCGGTGAAATACAAAGATGATCTCCAGATGTATAAAGTGAAAGGGTTAAAACCTGAATTCTCAGTTAACGGAGAGGGAATCATTCCTAATGAATCATTCAGGATTAAATTCGGACTTATCCAGTTTACTGATATCCAGGAGCTCATTTTAGATAAACTGGAAATGGATTTGCCTGGTTACCTGTTTTATCATAATGTAAAACATACGGTCGATGTTGTTACGGAGGTGGAACTTATAGGTTGGGCGGAGGGTTGTTCCGACGAGGAAATACTGTTGTTAAAAACGGCCGCATTATTTCATGATGCCGGGCATATAGTTGCCTACGATAATCATGAGTATTTTGGGACGCAAATCGCGAGAGAGATGCTTCCAAAATTCAATTACACTTCCAGCCAGATTGAACTGATATGTTCAATAATAATGTCAACCAAATTACCACCAAAACCAACAAACCTTCTCGAAAATATAATATGTGATTCTGATCTTGATTACCTGGGAAGAAGCGATTTTATCCCCGTTTCAAACACTCTTTATGATGAGCTTAAAGCTCAGAACAAAATGGGATCTCTTGATGATTGGAATAAGATACAGGTTAAATTCATTTCAGGACATCAGTATTTTACTAAAACAGCCAGAAGTCTCAGGGAGGTTAATAAACAACTCCAGATCGAGAGAATACAAAGCCTGATAACTGAATGATTATTATTTTATTACAAGCATCTTTGTGACACACGATTGTGAACCGTCTTTGCTGGCGCAAAAAACAAGATAGACTCCAGTGGCGACACGCCGGCCGTTATATGTTTTCAGATCCCAGGTTGCCTGACCCCCGTCAGATACCGTTTCATACACAAGATTACCACTAATATCCGTAATCCTGATCTGTGAATCCCTGATGAGCCCGGTGATGGTAACATTTCCTTTGAAATCCTCTCTGACCGGATTCGGAAAAGTATAGACCTTTTTAAATTTTTCGTCCCCTTCAGTGGCGTCACCTCTGAAAGACTGGATTCCCTTTGATGTTCCAAACCAGACCTCTCCCGTTTTATTATCAACAGCCAGGGTTACAATGGAATTAGAAAGAAGAGGACTGTTCTGTTCATTGAAGTTTTTTATTTGAGTTGTTCCATCGGGAGAAAGAAGGTAAGCTCCTGAGCTGGCAGTTCCCAGCCATTTCCTGTTGGCGCCGTCAACCGCTATAGAAGTAATTGTTTCGGTTTTCAGCATATAGTCGGCAAGATTTGTCCCGTCATTCCTGGGGATTTTAATCCGGCTTGCTTTCAGATCACTATTGAATACGTTTTCAGGATTGAAATAGATAACCGGCCCCTGATCTGTCCCTACCCATATGTTGCCGTCAAGATCCTCGGCAATGGAATATACAAATGAGATTGGCTGGTTCTCTGCATCCTGTACCAGCATCTTCTTATATTTGTCATCACTGAAAATATCGGGTGTTTTGTTATCATCCAGTATAAATAGCCCGTATCCCCTGGGCAATACAATCCATTTTTGCCCTTTCCCGGTAATAATGATATCTCCGATTGTCGGAGCATCAATAGTCAGAGGATTTACAATCCAGCTTCCATCTGATTTAAGTACTTTTATACTGCCGGGTACCCCTGTTTGAGTGAGCCAGAGGTTTTTAGATTTATCCATAGCCAGACCACATATTCTTATATTCGGACTTCCGGGGCTAATTATCTGTAATGGTGAATTTGACCCGGTGTACTGTTTTATCAGGTTGTCATTTTCGTATTCAAGCAATCCTCCGCCCCAGGTTGATACAAACATATGATTAAGATTATCCGGATCGATAAGGGCTCTCATGGGATCAATAATTGTACCGGATGGGAGGGAGGTCCAGTTATTATTTTCATAAATGGAGATCTGAAGCGGTCTCCCCAGATTATTCCATGAAACATCGGTAGCTCCTCCGCAAATTATGGTTTTCCCATTGTATGATGTTATATCGAAAGCGTTATTGGAGACAGGTCCGGGAAGAGTCAGCGCCGTAAACTTCGACATATTTTCTCCTCTGACAAGACCTGAGTTAATATCGGCAATCCAGATATCTGAGTTATCAACTACTGCCTGAGAAATGTCTGGTACTGCCCATCCGTATGAAGAGATTGTTTTAATAAGCGAACCATTGATATTATAATATTTTACAGAAGCACCGGAGGAAACTGTAAATCCGGATGGTGCGTTATCGAATGATTTGTTAAAAACACCGGCTGTGAATGAGAATAGCGAACTGATATCACCAACTACGTACACCTGATCGCCTGCCAAAAGAGGATCTGACAGGTTTGCGTATAGTTTATCCCCTGAAAATATCAATAACGTATATTTTGCCATAGGACTGGGAATAATATTGACCAGGTACCAGTTTCCAAAGTAAGATAATCCCTCATTTGAAAGGTCGGCAGAGTACACTCCCATATCTGTGGCTGCATAAATTTTACCATTTCCGAAAGCAATATCCCATACCTCTTCATCTTCAGAGCCGTTACCCGGTTTCCATGTATCGTAAATCTCCCTCTTATTGAGATCAACGACAACAATTCCAAAGCTGCATGCCAGGTAAGCATACTTACCGTTTGTACGTATTTTGTTTATCTTTTTCTCCCCGGGAATATACTTTCTGCTGATATCAGGGATGTTATAAATTATATTGTTCTTTAACAGATCAACATTCGTACTCGTATAAGCAATTATCAGTGTTTTATTCTCTTCTGACCATGATATTGTACTGATCCCGGTTTCTGTAAGTCCGTCAATGCGCGACATTTTCTTAAGCTCAGCAAATGTTTTGTTGTAAATAATTATTGATGAGCCGGTTGAGGCAAATACTTCATCAGCACCGACAGCAACGCAGTCAGTTGTGTTATAAACAAGGTGATCTGACCATGATCCAACCGGTGTTTGTCCTTGTAAAATCAGTGACATTAAGAGTAGCAGCTCTATGGACAGAAACTTTCTCATCAGTACTGAATTAAAAACTCTTTTAATTTTTCAAATGCTCTTGCCCTGTGCGAAACAGTGTTTTTTTCTGCAAGCTCCATTTCTGCAAATGTGCAGATTTTCCCATCAGGTACAAATATCGGGTCATATCCAAATCCTTCGGTCCCTTTTTTCTCACGGATAATCGTCCCGTTTACAATTCCCTCAAAGAGATACTCTTTCTTTTCAAGGATCAGGGCAATTACAGTTCTGAACCTGGCATGCCTTTTTTCTGTATTGCCGAGCAATGATAAAACTTTCTCAATATTTGCCGATGAATCTTTATTCTCTCCGGCAAACCTGGCCGAATGGACTCCCGGCAATCCATTAAGGGCAGCTATTTCCAGACCGGTATCATCTGCAAAAACGTTCAATCCGGAAGTATTAAATACAAACCGGGCTTTAGCGAGCGCATTTCCTTCAATTTGGGGTTCTTCTTCAGGAATATCTTCCCTGATATTAATATCATAAAGACTTAAAAGATTAAAGCTATTGCCCAGGAGACTTTTTATTTCTTTTATTTTATGTTCATTATTTGAGGCAAAAACTAATGTCATAGAGTCTGTTTCGTTTAGTATTCAAAAGTACTCAAAATTGAGCTTTCCTTTTGACCTAATTTTTATAAGTACTACATTTGGAATAATAAAAAGCAAGATAATTGTTTATGTCTTATTTCGTAAGGTTGAATTTTCTTTTCGGGATAATTTTATTTTCAGTCCTTCTAAATGCTTCTGCAGCTCAGGCTTCTTTTTCAGATGTAACGCCATCAATAAAGCGTATTCTGATTAATGGGGATTCTGTTATTTTTATTTCAGACAGCTCCAGGTTGCAACCTGCTGAATTCAGGCAAAATATTATTTTAAACTATCGGAATAACAATATCACGATAGAGCTTCAACCTGCAGATAGTATCAATTATCAGTTTTTTCTTGAAGGATTTGACAAGGAATGGAGCAATTGGAAACGCATCAGTTTTAAAGAATACACTAACCTTCCTTCCGGAAGATACCTCTTTAAAATAAGGTATATAATTTTGGGAAATAACGGCGGGGAGACCTCCTTGCTCTCTCTGAGAGTTTTGCCTCTATGGTACTTTTCACGACTCGCCATAATCTTCTACTTAATAGTATTCTCATTGATAATCTGGGCATTATACGATCTGCTTAATTTGAGGTTCGCCCGTAAGCTTTATGTGCTCGAACAGATAATTAATAAGAGAACCGAGGATCTGATAATTGAAAAAGAAAAGACAGAAGCATTACTGGCGAATGTTCTGCCAAAGAATACCGCCAGTGAATTAATGGAGAAGGGAAAGGCTACCAAGATCAAATATAATTTTGTAACTGTGCTGTTCTCAGATATCCAGGGGTTCACTAAAATAGCGGAAGAGATGAATCCTGAAGTTTTAATAGATGAGCTTGATAAATTCTTTTTTTATTTTGATTCGGTCGTTGAGAAGTTTGGCATAGAAAAAATTAAAACTATCGGGGATGCATATATGTGTGCCGGTGGAATCCCGGAGAAGAACAGGACCAATCCTGTTGAGGTAATTCTTGCAGCTCTTGAAATGAAGAGTTATATGAAAAAGCTTAAGGAAACTTCCCAACTTGAAGGGATGAAATATTGGGATATAAGAATTGGGATTCATACAGGAACGGTGGTTGCCGGAGTTGTCGGACAAAAGAAACTTTCATATGACATCTGGGGAGATACTGTAAATACCGCAAGCAGGATGGAATCTTCGGGAGAGGCTGGGAAAATAAATATCTCAGGTACAACATATGAATTTGTGAAGGAGTTTTTCACATGCGAATTCCGTGGTAAAATGCCTGTCAAGTATAAAGGGGAGTTGGAAATGTATTTTGTGAATGGAATTGTCCCTGAATTGTGCGATGAGAATGGTGGCCCAAACAGGAAATTTGTCGTTAAGATGCAAATGATCAAACTCCAGGATATTGAGGAAATGGTTGCTAAAATGTTTGATGATGAAGCTCCACCCAACCTTTACTTTCACAATTCATCCATGGTAAAAAATATCAGCAACCAGGTTGAATTGCTTTCCAGGGCTGAGAATCTCCCGGATGAGGAGTTTATTAACCTTAAACTGGCATCAGTCTTTCTTCTTACCGGTTACATATCGGACTATGAGAAGCCGATGGAAGCATCATTGCGTCTGGTTGAAGAGATCCTGCCCGAATACGGCTTTGACCAGGAAAATGTCGAATCTGCCAAAAAGATTATCAGAAACTGTTTTACTGATCATCAGGAATCTTTAACAGATAATATTCTTCATGATGCCAGGTATGATTATCTCGGTCGAGTTGATTATATGAAGCTTACAGATAAGTTATTAAGGGAGAGGACGGAGTATGGCAACCATCCCGATAATAAAATATGGATTGAGTTCCAGCGCATGCAGTTATCCGATCATCAATTTATTACAAAGACGGCCAGGCTTCTCAGAAATGTTCCCGCAGAGGATCAGATTGCGGGACTTCAGATGAACAGCGAATAATCCAAATTCCCGGAGAAAAGTGCTTTAAATAAGTTTTTAAAATGTACTTTTACAGCCATATTTTAATAGTCACTATACATGGAAAAATTCGATTGGGAATCTCTGCCATTCTGTTATATAAAGACAGATTTTAATATCCGCTGCATTTTTAAAAATGGGAAATGGGGCAAGCTTGAAGTTTCTTCATCGGAATATATTGATATTCATATAGCTGCAACAGGCTTACATTATGGTCAGGAGGCATTTGAAGGACTTAAGGCATACATGGGGAAAGACGGAAAGATAAGGTTATTCCGTTGGGAGGAAAATGCAAAAAGATTGATTGCTTCTGCAGACGGTATTAAGATGGAAGCCTTTCCTGTTGAGATGTTCCGCGAAGCTTTGTTTAAAGTTATTCAGTTAAATAAGAAATTTGTTCCCCCATACGGATCCGGAGCAACTTTATATATAAGACCCCTTTTATATGGCAGTGGTGCTGAGGTAGGTGTCAAACCGGCTTCAGAGTATACTTTTCTGATATTTGTCACGCCTGTAGGCCCCTATTTCAAGGGTGGAATTAAACCTGTAAACATGCTGATATGCAGAGATGTAGACAGGGCTGCCCCAATGGGAACCGGTATATACAAAGTGGGGGGTAACTATGCTGCAAGCATGAGGGCAATAATTGCTGCGCGCAATGGAGGATATTCCAACACAATTTTCCTTGATGCAAAAGAAAAAAAATATATTGATGAATGCGGACCGGCAAATTTCTTTGGAATTAAAGATAATACGTATGTAACCCCAAAATCGGAATCAATATTGAATTCAATTACAAATATGAGTCTGATTGAAATAGCTAAAAGCCTGGGGATGAAAACTGAACGCAGGCAGGTTCCTGTTGAAGAGCTTTCTTCCTTTGCTGAAGCCGGAGCCTGTGGTACAGCAGCGGTAATCAGCCCTATTGCCAAAATATTTGATCCGGAGAAGAATATGATTTATGAATATGGCAAAAATGGAGAACCGTGTACTCAAACTCTTAAGCTTTACAAAAAACTTACCTCCATTCAGAACGGTGATGAGCCGGATCCTTTCGGGTGGGTCACAATTGTAGATTAAGATAAAAGATAAAAGTAAAAAGGTTGAAGAATAAAGAGGCAGGATATTCCAAGACAAGACTGAGAAGTTCGTATCTGACGCTGGTTTTTAGCGTCTCACTGGTGCTCTTTCTTCTGGGGGTTCTGGGTCTTGTTCTTATAAATGCAAAGGAACTGTCGGATTATCTCCGGGAAAGCCTTTCATTCTGGGTAATGCTCGACGATGAGGCAAAAGAACCCGACATCAGGATGTTGCAGAAGGACCTTGATGCCAAGCCCTATGTGAAATCGACTGAATATGTTTCAAAGGATGCAGCTGCTGCAAAAATGAAAAAAGAGCTAGGGGAAGACTTTGTTAGTTTTCTTGGGGATAATCCCCTGCCTCCTACAATAGACGTATATCTTCATGCAGGATTTACAAGTCCCGACAGTGTGGCAAAAATTGAAAAATATGTAAGGGAATATCCTTTTGTGAAAGAGGTTTACTATCAGGAATCATTGCTTTTTCTGATCAATGAAAATGTTAGAAAGATCAGTTTGTTTCTTCTGGTAATAAGTACATTCCTGTTTCTCATCGCACTGACAATAATTAGCAATACAATCAGATTATCAATTTATTCCAGGAGGTTCCTGATACGGACAATGCAGCTTGTAGGTGCAACACGTGCATTCATACGAAGGCCATTTATTATTCAGAGTGCTATTCACGGACTTCTGGCAGCCCTTGTTGCTATGAGTTTACTAATGGGGCTGCTTTATCTGATTGAAAAAGAATTTTTTCTGATGTTCAGCTTCGAAAGCACCTATCTTTTACTTCTTCTTGGAGCTTCAATCATAATAACCGGGGTATTGATAAATATCATTTCTACATTTTTTTCCGTTAACAGGTATCTTAGTATTTCTGAAGACAAACTTTATTATTGATATATTATGAGCACAAAAAACGACAATAAAGAAAAATTAAATTTTGCTCTTGGCCGCGAAAACTACAAATTGCTGGCTATTGGATTCGCTATAATAGTGATAGGATTTCTACTGATGCTTGGTGGTAAATCTCCAAGTCCCGATAAATTCAGCGACAACATTTTCAGTTTCCGGAGAATTACACTCGCTCCGATTGTTGTGCTGGCAGGCTTTATATTCGAAATATGGGCTATTATGAAAAAGCCTAAAGAGTAGATTTTCATGTCATCAGAAAAAGTAACAATTTTTGAGGAAGGAAAAGTTTTATTGTTTGATAAACCTGTTTATTGGACTTCTTTTGATCTTGTGAACAAAGTAAGAATAATGATCCGGAGCACTTTTGGGATCAGAAAATTAAAGGTTGGTCATGCAGGCACACTCGATCCTCTGGCCAGCGGATTAATGATTATCTGTACAGGTAAAGCAACTAAAAAGATTGATGAGTTCCGTGATCTGGATAAAGAATACGTTGCTACATTTCACCTTGGAGAAACAACCCCCTCTTTCGATCTGGAAACAGAGACCGATAATCATTATCCTACAGGTCATATAACTGAAAAAATGGTGAAAGATGTCCTGGTTGGGTTTTTAGGTGAACAGAAACAGCTTCCCCCAATGTATTCTGCTAAGTTGATAGCAGGTAAGAGAGCTTATGAATTTGCCCGAAAAGGAGTGGAAAAAAAACTTGAACCTGTTACAGTTTTTTTCAGGGAAATCGAATTGCTCTCTTTTGAAATTCCCGAAGTAAAAATAAGACTGTTGTGCAGCAAGGGAACATATATAAGGTCGTTTGCCAGGGATTTTGGACATGCATTACAAAGCGGGAGTTATTTGTCATCTCTTGAGAGGACTGCAATTGGCGCATATCATGTGAGAGATGCTTACAGTCTGGATAAATTTAAGGAACATATCGAACAATTGAACTCCGCATGTTGTTCTGAGACACCCTGTGGGGGAAGGCTGGGAAGGGGGTAAAAACTATTTAAGTAATTATTTTTTTATTCATGATTCTCGAAAATCATAAAAAAAATATACATTCTGATGTAACAAAATTGATAATATTACGTAAAAAGGACTTCTTTAATTTACAATGATTATTTATTTATTATGAAACTATCGCAATTCAGGTACAATTTGCCACAGGAGCTCATTGCGCTTTATCCTTCCCAGAACAGGGATGAATCGAGATTATTGGTTGTTAACAGAAAAAACGGAGAGTTTCAGCACAAGATATTTAAAGACATAACTGAATATTTTAGCGAGAATGATGTTCTGGTTTTCAATAATACAAAGGTTTTCCCCGCAAGGTTATATGGCAATAAAGAGAAAACCGGTGCTGAAATTGAAGTTTTCCTCTTAAGAGAGTTAAACAGGGAACAGCGTTTATGGGACGTATTGGTTGATCCGGCAAGGAAAATCAGAATTGGGAATAAATTATATTTCGGGGAAGACGACCTGTTGGTTGCAGAAGTTATTGATAATACAACTTCGAGAGGAAGGACATTGAGATTTTTGTTTGACGGAACCTATGAGGAATTTAAGAAAACATTATACAGCCTGGGAGAGACGCCGCTTCCAAAGTTTATCAATAGGAAGGTTGAACCCGAAGACAGTGAAAGATACCAGACCATTTTTGCGAAACATGAAGGTGCAGTCGCAGCTCCTACAGCCGGTTTGCATTTCAGCAGGGAGTTGCTGAAGAAACTTGAGATAATTGGCGTCGAATTTGCCGAAATAACCCTTCATGTCGGTTTGGGCAATTTCAGGAGTGTTGATGTGGAAGACCTTACAAAACACAAAGTTGATTCCGAGAGGATTATAATCACCGATGAGTCTGTCGAAATTGTAAATAAAGCAAAAGATAATAAGTACAAGATTTGTGCTGTTGGTACTACAGTTGTAAGAACGCTTGAGAGTTCAGTCTCCACCGATGGCTACCTGAAGCCGTTTGACGGCTGGACAAATAAGTTTATTTTTCCTCCGTATGAATTTAAAGTGCCCGATATGATGATAAGTAATTTTCATCTTCCTTATTCCACTCTTCTTATGATGGTATCGGCGTTTGCCGGCTATGATCTGCTCTTTGACGCATATAAAACAGCGGTTAAGGAGAAGTACCGGTTTGGTACCTACGGCGATGCAATGCTGATTATTTAGGCATCAGCCTTTTCATTTTTATCAATAATAAGTCTTGAAGTCTTACAGTCTTGCAGTCATGCAGTCATGCGGGCCATTGGTTATTGGACCTCAGGTACTACATTATGCTGCTGTCAAAGAATTCTTTCCTTTGGTCAAAAGATACCATAATCCTTTGAAATAATTTTTATCTTTAACTTATTATTAAATGGTTAGAGCAGTGCAACCATGGTTAATAGTTTATAGTCTTGAAATAAGTGAATAGTTGACTCCGTTTTTATTTGACAGAACGGAAACAAAATATAGTATTAAATATTGACCGGCTTTAAAAAAAAAGAGATTAGAGCCGGGCAGTGTTTTTTTGCATTATATTATTAAATAAGGATTTATTGATAAT
Organism: Bacteroidales bacterium; assembly: GCA_003141715.1. Classification (GTDB taxonomy): domain Bacteria; phylum Bacteroidota; class Bacteroidia; order Bacteroidales; family VadinHA17; genus LD21. The sequence goes on from PLNF01000146.1 coordinate 34,310, forward strand.
TACATTTATGACTCGTATATACATGATCAGCAGAACATTAAATTGTAAAGGCACCAAGACATTAAGACATTCTCACAATATAGGAGGTATGGTATGAAAACGATACGAAACACATCTTCAGGAATTGCAGTAGGCTTAGCGATTCTCTTCACTGTTATTGGCGGACAGAAATCTTTTTCTCAGGGAGTGGGGATCAGCGAAATTGGGATCATTCCCGATCCCTCATCGATTTTGGAATTGAGATCGTCATTAAGAGGATTGCTGGCGCCCAGGATGACAACCGGTCAGCGTGACGCGATTGCTTCCCCGGCAACCGGGTTGATTATATACAACACGACCACTAACGCTTTTAATTATTTTAATGGAACTGTTTGGATTGACCTTCTTAATACAGGTTCAGGAGTGACTGCTGTCAATGGTACCTTAAATCGCATTTCTGTCGGAGGAACACCAACGGTACCGGTTATTGATATCGATGCCAATTATGCAGGACAGGCATCAATCAATACACTTGGTACAATTATCTCCGGTACATGGAATGGAACAAGGATAGCTATTGCAAATGGAGGAACAGGACAGATAACACAGCAAACCGCAATTAATGCACTTGCGGGAGCAGTGACATCAGGGCAGTATCTTCGTGGAAACGGAACCAATATAATATTGTCAGTTATCCAGGCTGGTGACGTTCCAACTCTTAATCAAAATACGACAGGGAGTGCCGGGAGTGCCGCAAAATGGACAACAGCGAGATATCTTGCCGGTAACAGTGTTGATGGATCTGCTGATGTGCCTTTTGCTAATAAATTCATAGTTCAGGGCACTAGCGACGCAGGGCTGAGTGGTGCACAATTTTTAGGTTTTTTGGGTACGGGACTAGTAAAGAATACAACCACCACAGGAGTATTGAGCATTGCAGCAGCCGGTACTGATTACATGGTACCAAATGGCGCAATAACAGCTGCAACCAAAACTAAAATCACATATGATTCAAGAGGACTTGTCACAGCTGGTGCAGATGCCACGGCCGATGATATTTCACCAACTGCGACCCGAACTTATGTTACTCCTGCACAACTAACAGTAATAAACAATACGAGTAACACAAACTCTGGCGATGTAACTCTAACGGCCATTGGCTCCTCTTCTTCTCCTAATGCCAACGGTGCTTCATTGGCAGGGCAAGTTCTGACCTTACAACCCGCAAACGGCTCCTTCGGTGGTGTTTTAACGGCCGGAGCCCAGACTATTGCAGGAATCAAAACATTTTTGAGTGATCTGATTATTGATCCAACCGGTAGTAACACTGGCGCCCCCCGTAATATCGGTATAACTACCTGGGTTGCAAATAATGCAGTCCGCTTTATGCTTGGAAATGCGTGGAATTCATTGCAAAATGCATATAGTTTCCGTATGCAATTAACAGCATACAATGGTATTGATATAGCAGGTAATCGCGAGAGCCAAACCCCACTTGGTTGGGTTCCCGGTGCATTAAGCGATGCATCACTGAATGTTGTTGGTACTACTGCGACTGCACCTGTTCTTACAGTTACATCCGCTGCTGGTCAATCAGGTTACATGCAGGAATGGAGAAATTCTGCCGGGACTGCATTGGCTTCAATAACATCAGCAGGCGCAATTTCAGCATCAAACCTTTCAAATACCAACACAGGCGACCAGACAATAACTCTTACAGGGAATGTTACAGGATCAGGTACCGGGAGTTTTGCAACTACAATTGCAAACAATGCAGTGACCTATGGTAAAATGCAGGCAGTTAGTACTACCAGCAGACTTTTAGGCAGTTCAAGTGCTGCCACCAATATACAGGAAATCTCATTAGGCAGCGGACTAAGTCTTGTGGGAACCGTTCTTAGCTCTGCAGGCAGCGGGGGAACAGTCACCAATTTTTCAGCAGGGGATCTGACTCCTTTATTTACAACTACGGAAGCTACTACAACAACGACTCCTGCATTATCTTTTTCGTTTACAAATGCCGGTACTTATACTATATTTGGAAACAACACCGGTGTTGCTGCTGCACCTGCTTATTTTACCCCTGTTCTAGCCTCATCTCTTTTTCAAAATCAGGGAGCGGTTACGAGTGTATTACATGGTAATGCAGGCGGTACTCCATCATGGGGGCAAATTGTGAATGCGGATATAACGAATTCCACAATTAATCTTACTACAAAAGTTACAGGTACGTTACCTATAGCAAATGGTGGAACAAATTCAAGTACATCTCTTTCAGGTTCATCAATTATGATATCTAATGGAAGTGCAATTATCCAGGGTGCTGCAGGTACAACCAACACGGTACTTCATGGAAATGCTGGGGCAGCACCCACATTCGGTGCAGTAAATTTAGTTAATGAGATTACAGGCACCTTACCTGTTGGTAATGGTGGAACAGGCGCGACGACCCTTGCAGATCATGGTGTTTTGATTGGAAGCGGTACGGGTATGATATCAGCTACAGCTGTCGGGATAGACGGACAAGTTTTACAAAGTGCCGGTCCTGGTTTTGATCCAACCTATTCAACGGCTACATATCCATCTACTGCCGGTACTGCTGGAAATATTTTAAGGTCAAATGGGACTAATTTTATTTCAACACCTATAAATCAAGCTCAAGCAACCCCAAACAATCCGGTAGGGACAAGTAATTTAACTGGAGTTATGATGGGTCTAAATCAAGCATTTACTCCAGCAAGAAGTGGCATGATATTAATAATTATATCAGGGGATATTGGCAATAGCCTTGCAAATGATGGTGGCCAGGTTCAAATACGATATGGTACAGGTTCAATACCTACAAATGGTGCTGCTTTGACCGGATCAACAGCAGGAGGACTTGTGAAGCTTCTCAGTGTGGGAGCAACTGCAGGCAGAAGATATCCTTTTACGGCGAATGCTATTGTGACATCTTTAACCCCTGGAAATTTAATTTGGATAGATGTTGGTTTGGCTGCAATTACGGGAGGAACTGCACTAATTTATGATCTTAGTATATCAGTTATTGAATTGTAAGATGAATTCTGTTTTAGGGATGTCAATATATTTTATGAAAGTGATAATTAATCGAGAAAATTATGACTACTGACACAAATAATATTATGAAACTCATGAAATATATGAAGCCTCTTCTCTTCGGACTTCCAACATTTGGGGAGGACGCAGGGCTAATGACAAAGAATTAATAGGAAATAAGGAGTAAGACAAAAAGACAAAAGTAAATAAAGGACACATGGCACAGGGAAAACAAGGAGAAAGGCAAAAGTAAGTAGTAAGAAGTAGGAAGTAAGGAGTAAAAGAAAACGTGATACGCCCAACGCAAAACAATGGTTTAAGACAAAAGACAATCCCCCTTCGCTACAAACTCCGCTAAAGCTACGTTTGTCGAAGAAAGCTACGGTGGACGAAGAAAGTAAAAAGACAAAAGTGAAAACAAGGGGAAAGGGAAAAGGCAAAAGGAGAAAGTGAAAACAAGGTAAGAGGAGTTATGATGTTATGGTGTTATGAAGGTTTTTCGTCACAACGACATAGCGACATAACGACATAACAGGTTAAGATAAAGGGCAAAATGCAAAAGTAAGTAGTAAGTAGTATTTAGTAAGTAGTAAGACACAGAAACGTTATAAGCAACAACTAACAACTGAGAAAAATTGGAATGATTTGCAGGGGAAAACATAAAATGCCTCCTGGTTACAGAAAGATGAACTCTATTATTAAGAGCAGTCTCGTTCTGTGCCTTGCTGTACTGTTTTTTCCACAAAATACATTACTTGCCCAGGTCATTTCAAATAACGGTGCTGTTATGTCTGTTACCTCCGGAGCTGTTATAACCACGAAAGACCTTTCTAATGGTGCCGGTACTGTCTCAAACAATGGAACTATAACCCTTTCAGGGAATTATAAGAATGCGGCAACTACCAACGGGAATGGCACAATTAACATAGCCGGTAACTGGACGAACACGGGGACATTTACTCCCGGTACCGGTACAGTTAATTTTAACGGTTCAACTGATCAGACAATTACAAAAGCAGGAGGTGAAACATTTTTTAACCTGAACATTAATAACTCGGGAGTCTCTCCATCCAACTTTCTGCAGTTGTCAAATGATGTGACTGTTTCAGGAACATTAACAATGACCCTGGGGAATATTGATGCAGGGGTTTATAAATTAATACTTTCCAATCCATCTCCGGCATCCTTAAATTATACCTTGGGTTCTGGAAGCAGGGTACTGGGTAAGTTTGAAAGAGGAATTAACATTGCAGGCACTTACTTATTTCCCATCGGGACTTTAGCTAATTATAACCCTCTGAATCTGATCACAAATGTTATTCCGGCTGCCGGTTCAGTTATTTCAGAATTTATCGCTGGTGATCCGGGGGATAACGGTCTCCCTAAAATGGATGGGACTGTAGAAGTAGCAGATGCATATACTGATGGTTATTGGAGCTTAACAGCCAATAATGGCTTTTCGTGCGGGGATTATAGCCTCAGTTTAGATGGATCGGGATTTTTAACTCCGGTTTTTAATGATACCAGGATAATGAAGCGGCCTGCCGGAGGAGACTGGTTATTTGATGGTACGCATAGCGATGCCATCGGAACAGTCTGCTATCGAAATAATCTGACAGGGGATATCTTCGCCTCCGGCACACAATTTAGTCTTGGAAAGAGCGGGCCCAAAATAACAAGTCAGCCTTCAGACAGGTCAGTCTGTATAGGTTCGAATGTCAGTTTTTCTGTTGTTGCTACAGGTTATCCTTCCCTGACTTATCAATGGTATAAAGCTCCTAATACACCATTAATTGAGGGTGGAAGATTTTCAGGTACAAATCTGGCTACTTTAAACATTACAAATGTTGTTCCCGGCGATGCCGGAAATTATTACTGTAAAATCACCGATGGGCATGGGCGTTTTACACTAAGCTACGCAGCATTGCTGACAGTGAATCTGTTACCTGCAATTACTTTAGATCTTGTTTCTCCTGTTTGTAATACGGACAATAGTTTTAGTTTACCATATACAGGAACAACCAATAGCCCAATAACCTACTCTATTATTGCAGGAACTCCTGCAATGCCAGGTTTTGTTGCTGTTACAGATGTTGCATTTCCTGTATCTCCTGTTTTAGTAACTATTCCTACCGGAGTTGCTGAAAACACATACCAGTTTATTATTACCGTGAAGAATGCAAATGGTTGTGTTTCTTCAACATATCCTTTTACGGTAACTGTTTATGAAAATCAGATTGCGGCTGCAGGAAGTGACCAGGCTGTATGTGGTCTTCCACTCAGTGCCATTTTGGAAGGGAATACTCCTCCAAAAGGAACTGGAACCTGGACCATAGTATCAGGGCCCGGGAATGTTGTATTTACCCCAAATCCAAATACAGCCGGAGCAACAATTACAGCAGATACCTACGGGACATATTTACTCAGGTGGACAATAGTCAATGGAACCTGTAGCTCCACTGACGATGTCACAATAGGCTTTGTTGAAACAGCGAATGCGGGATCAGACCAGGCTATCTGCGGAGTACTTAACTCGGTGATGACAGGTAATACACCTACAATTGGCAGCGGATCATGGAGTGTCTTCAGTAAACCGGTGGGTAGCACGGTAACGTTCGGGACACCCTCCAGCGCATCGAGTACTATCAATGTTGATCAGTATGGAACATACATCCTGCGGTGGACAGTCACCAACCCGACAGGGACAGGTTGCAGTACCACTGACGATGTCACAATAGGCTTTGTTGAAACAGCGAATGCAGAATCAGACCAGGCTATCTGCGGAGTACTTAACTCGGTGATGACAGGTAATACACCTACAATTGGTAGCGGATCATGGAGTGTCTTCAGTAAGCCGGCAGGTAGCACGGTAACGTTCGGGACACCCTCCAGCGCATCCAGTACTATCAATGTTGATCAGTACGGAACATACATCCTCCGGTGGACAGTCACCAACCCGACAGGGACAGGTTGCAGTACCACTGACGATGTCACAATAGGCTTTGTTGAAACAGCGAATGCAGGATCGGACCAGGCTATCTGCGGAGTACTTAACTCGGTGATGACAGGTAATACACCTACAATTGGTAGCGGATCATGGAGTGTCTTCAGTAAGTCGGCAGGTAGCACTGTAACGTTCGGGACACCCTCCAGCGCATCCAGTACTATCAATGTTGATAAGTACGGAACATACATCCTGCGGTGGACAGTCACCAACCCGACAGGGACAGGTTGCAGTACCACTGACGATGTCACCATAGGCTTTGTTGAAACAGCCAATGCAGGATCGGACCAGGCTATCTGCGGAGTACTTAACTCGGTGATGGCAGGTAATACACCGACTATTGGTAGCGGATCATGGAGTGTCTTCAGTAAGCCGGCAGGTAGCACGGTAACGTTCGGGACACCCTCCAGCGCATCGAGTACTATCAATGTTGATAAGTACGGAACATACATCCTACGGTGGACAGTCACCAACCCGACAGGGACAGGTTGCAGTACCACTGACGATGTCACCATAGGCTTTTCAGAGGCTGCCAATGCAGGATCGGACCAGGCTATCTGCGGGGTATTGACTACAGTATTGGCAGGCAATACCCCGACTATAGGCAGTGGGTTATGGACAGTCATAACCAAGCCGACAGGCAGTACAGTAACCATCACGGATAACACGAATCCTCTAAGTGCCATCAGTGTAGACAATTATGGTACCTATATATTACGTTGGACATTAACCAATATAAGCGGAACAGCCACGTGTAACACTTTTAGTGATGTTGAAATTTGGTTTGAACCGACTCCGGCCATTAGTGCTTCAGATGAAATTATTTGTAACAATACATTTACTAACATTTTGCCAACGACACTGACTTCCCCCAGATACGGGGTAAGATATGTATGGAATGTTTCTGATCCAAGTGGATTAATTATAGGAGAAATGCCCTCAGTTGGGAATGGCTATAAGATTGGAAGGGCCATTAAGCAGTCTTTAAACAATACAGGAGATACTCCAAATGAAATCATCTATACACTTACGCCCTATACTATTTTTGCAGATAGCAGTCTTCATTGCATAGGTAACCCTATTGATATACATGTATGGGTAGAGCCGACACCACAGGCAACAATAGTCACGACAACCCCTATAGTATGCAACGG